>CAZTVJ010000192.1:0-4875 GCA_964616935.1 uncultured Acidimicrobiales bacterium
CGCCAGCGGATGCCGCCACACGTACGGTGACCAGATCTCGAGCAAGGCCACCGCTGCGTCAACCGCGCGCTCCGCTGTCACCCCGGCCGACATCGCCAGTCGGGCGCGGTAGAGGTTCCAGTCGTCGCGGTCGTCGGCCTCGGCATCCTGGGCGCGCATGCCGGCGTAGTGGGCCCGGACGATGTCCTCGGGCGCGGGGTCCGCACCGAAGCGCCGCAGGACCGCGGCGATCGGGCCTGGGTCGGGCACCACCAGCACCCCACCCGCGTCGAAGAGCACGGCGTCCAGCATGGCCATCAACCCATCCGCTTGAGGCCGGAGCGCTCTCCTCGGCTGACGAACTTGATGGCCATCTTCCGCGACGCCTCGTCGATCATCTCGTCGCCGAACATGACCGCACCCTTGCCTTCTTCCTCCGTCGCCTGGCGATAGGCGTCGAGGATGCCCCACGCCCGATCGAACTGCTCTTGGGTGGGGCTGAAGACCTCGTTGAGGATGGTGACCTGATCGGGGTGCAGCGCCCACTTGCCGTCGTAGCCGAGGGTGCGGGTGCGCCGGCAGTAGTCGCGGAACCCGTCGGCGTCACGGATGTAGAGGTAGGGCCCGTCGATCACCTGCAGGCCGTTGGCCCGCCCCGCCATGAGGATCTTGGAGAAGACGTAGTGGAAGTGGTCGCCGGGATAGTCAGGGATCTGCACGCCGCCGGTGAGCACGGGCATCTCCATGGACGCCGCGAAGTCGGCCGGGCCGAAGATGATGGTCTCCAGCCGGGGCGAGGCGGCGCAGATCTCCTCGACGTTGATGAGACCGCGGGTCGTCTCGATCTGGGCCTCGATGCCGATGTGGCCGACCGGCAGTCCGGCCTGTTGCTCGACCTGGGACAGCAGCATGTCCATGGCCACGACCTGCGCGGCGGACTCGACCTTCGGCAGCATGATCTCGTCGAGCCGGGGACCGGCACCGCCGACCACCTCGATCACGTCGAAGACGGTCCACTTCGTCGACCAGTCGTTGACCCGGACGCAGAGGACCTTGTCGCCCCAATCCTGGCCCTTGATCGCCTCGACCACCTTGCCCCTGGCCGCTTCCTTCTCCTTCGGGGCGACGGCATCCTCGAGGTCGAGGAACACCATGTCAGCGGGGATGCCCGGGCCCTTGCCCATCATCTTCTCGCTCGATCCGGGGATCGACAGGCAGGAACGGCGAGGGAGGTCACGAGAGCGAGCGGACATGCGCGCAGGCTAGGCGCACGCCCGTCGCTGCGAACAAGTCACGGATCCGGTCGTCGTGGCGACGCGATCCGTGACGCGGTGGGGCGCTGGCGGCTCTCGCTCAATGGCTGCTCCTACACTCCCCGCCCATGGACTCGGCCGGCAGCCAGCCCGACTGGTGATCGCGGTCGTCGGCGAGGCGCTGGTCGACCTGGCGGTCGCCACCGACGGCACGATCACCGCCCACCTGGGCGGCGGCCCGTTCAACACGGCCCGGGCGTTGGGGCGGCTCGGGGTGCCCGTGCGGTACGTGGGTCGGCTGTCGACCGACGCGTTCGGCCGTCGCCTGGAGGCCGCGCTGGTGGACGACGGTGTCGACGTCGCCATGGCGGTGACAACCGACGACCCGACCACCTTGGCGCTAGCCCAGCTCGATGCCCTGGGCGCCGCGTCCTATCGCTTCTACGTGGACGGCACGTCGGTGCCAGGGCTCGAGCCGGCCGATGTCGGCCGCCTCGTCGACGAACCCCCGGCCGCCCTTCACGTGGGCACCCTCGGCCTCGTGCTCGAACCGCTGGCCCAGACGACCGAAGCCCTCGTGTCGGCGCTGGCCGGCCGGTCGCTCGTGGTGCTCGACCCCAACGTTCGACCGTCGATCCTGCGCGATCCGGATGGGTATCGCGCGCGGCTCGACCGGGTGGCGGTCGCCGCCGACGTCGTGAAGGTCAGCGAGGACGACCTGGCCTGGCTGTCACCCGGTGTGCAGGCCTCTGTTGCCGCGCAGCGGTTCCTCGACCTCGGCGCCAGGGTCGTGCTCGTCACGCTGGGCGGGCAGGGCGCGCTGGTGGTCGGCCCGACCTTCGAGGTGCATGTGCCGGCTCCGCCGGTCACCGTGGCCGACACCATCGGCGCGGGTGACGCCTTCACCGGGGGGGTCCTCTGCTGGTGGCACGAGCACGGCCAGCCTGATCTCGGCGGTCACCTCGCCGCCGTGGCCGCCACCCGGTTCGGCGCCCAGGTGGCGGCGCTCACCGTGGCCCGCTCCGGTGCATCACCTCCCCGGCGCGACGAGGTCGGTCAGTAGCTGCCACCGAGCTTCGTGTGGTCCCAGCTGACGGTCTTCTCGACGTCGATCACCACACCGACCCGCTTGCGTGCCTGCGCCTCGAGGAACGGCAGTGCCTCGGTGCTCAGTGCGGCCGGTCCCGTGTAGCGGGCGCCCACAGACTTCCCCAGCTCGAGGATGGTGTCGTAGTCCTCGATGATGCGGGCCGTGCCGACGAGCTCGACGCCCTGGAGCGTCTCGTAGGTCTCCCCCGCCTCGACCAGCGCGCTGATCTTCGGATCGCGCCGCAGGTTCAGGATCTTCTGCGCCTTGCCGAACGTCCAGAAGGCCGGCTTGCCGTCGAGGAACCCGTACCACATGGCCACGACGTGCGGGTACCCACCGGGGCCGATGGTGGCGATGTTCATCACCCGGCGACCCTGGAGGAAGGCGTCGATCTCGTCGGGCGTCATCTTGATCGCGTCACGTCGGTTGGCCATGCGCCGAACCGTACGCAACGCCACCCACGCGCGGAAGTCCGGTCGCAGGGAGCAGAGAACCGCATCCTGACGCCGGACTTCCGACATCGTCGCTCTTGGTGGCCGGCGGATGCTCCTAGAAGGCGGTGGCGCGGAACAGCTCGGGCGCGACCGGAGTGTCGGCCCGGCGCAGGCCGTCGGCCACCGGCTCGGGACCGACCGGGCCGCACAGCCGATCGACCAGGTCGAGGGAAACGACCTCGTCGTCCTCCACCCACGGGTCGCCGCCCTCGTCCTCGCACCGCTTCACCAACGCCCGCCACATGGGGGCCGCCTGCACGCGGCCGACGCCACCCACCAGCCACACGGGCACCCCCGCGTGGCGAGCAACGGCCGCCGCCGCCCGGGACCCGGCCACGGCCACGAAGCCGCCGGGCCCGATGGCGGTGGCCTCGAGCAGCACCACGTCGCTGGCCGCGACGGCGGCGCCCAGGCCCGACGGTGGCACCTCCTCGGCGACGGCGTCGGCGCGGCGCAACCGCCGCACCAGCCCGCTGCCCTCCCCCAGGGCGTCGACCACCAGGGCCAGGCAATCCCCCCGGCGCACGAGCGCCTCGCCGGACAGCTCGGGCCAACCGAGCACGCAGACGGTGGCGTCCTCGGGCAGGGCGTAGGCCAGCTCGTCGCCCGTGGGATCGTCACCGATCTCGTCGGCGCAGCGCCACGCCTCGCCCCTGGGATCGTTGGACGTGAGCACTCGGGCACACAGCCACCACAACGGACCGGAGGTGACGTGGCGATCGACGATGCGGCGGCAGGCCGTGACCAGCCCGGCTTGGTCGATGCCGAGCGACGCGAGTGCCGCGGCGGTCTCGCGGACGAGCAGGCCCTGTTCCGCGCCCGACGCTCGGGCGACGTAGCGGAGCCGCTCGATCGGGTGCATTTCCGGCCACGATAACCGGAGCGACTACCGTGCCGGTCTCGTGGCAACCGATCCCCCGGCCGATCTGAAGCTCACGCCCGTGCAGGGCAGGGGCCGCACGCTCAGCGAGTGGCTGACCACGTTCCACCTGGCCCTGGTCGTCCTCGATCCGTACACCAACGAGAGCTCGTGGGTGCTGCCCGCGGCGGCTCGCATCCTGCGCACGTTCGACGGCGCCGATGTCCGGGTCGCATGGCTCGTGGCCGCCGACGCCGACGGGGCCACGGCGTTCCTGGGCCCGTTGGCCAGCGACTACCTGACCTTCACCGACCCCGACCGCGCGGCCATCAAGGCGCTCGGTCTCGCGCAGCTCCCCGCCTTCGTCTTCCTCGAGATGGACGGCTCGGTCCAGGCCTCGGCCGAGGGTTGGCACCCCCTGCAGTGGCGGGCGGTCACCGAGCGCATGGCGGCAACGACGTCATGGCTTGCTCCGCTCGTGCCCGGCCCGGCCGACCCGCGGCCGTTCGACGGCACCGCTGCATTGGTCTGACTCCACGTCCGCTTCGCTCTCGTGTCGTCCGACTGCGCCTCGTTGCTGGCGCTTCCCTCGGCGCGCTCAGCCGACAGCTAGCGGCGGACGCCGCCCTTGGTCATGGCCATGACGTCCAGGATGCGGTCGACATCGGCCTCGGCCATCAGGCCCTCGTCCACCACGACGTCACGGATGGTCAGGCCGTCGTCCACGGCCCGGTGCACCACTCGGGCCACCACCTCGTACCCGAGGTACGGGTTGAGCGCGGTGGCGATGGCCGGCGACGACTCGGCGTACTGACGGCAGCGTGTCGCGTCGGCCGTCATCCCGTCGATCGCCTTGGTGGCCAGCGTGCGGCTGACCGCGGCCAGCAGGCGGATCGACTCCAGCAGGTTGCGGGCCATGACCGGCAGCATCACGTTCAGCTCGAAGCTGCCCATGCTGCCGGCGAAGGCGACGGCGGCGTCGTTGCCGATCACCTGAGCCACCACCTGGTGGACGGCCTCGGGCACGACCGGGTTCACCTTGCCCGGCATGATGGACGAACCGGGCTGGAGGTCGGGCAGGTGGATCTCGGCCAGCCCGGCTCGGGGTCCGCTCGCCATCCACCGCAGGTCGTGGGCGATCTTGTTGACGCTGACCGCCACCACCCGGCACACCCCGCTGGCCTCCACCAGCGCGTCCCG
>CAZTVJ010000193.1:0-2013 GCA_964616935.1 uncultured Acidimicrobiales bacterium
CCGAGGTGGACAGCGGGGTGGCGGTCGGCCTCGGCGACGATCTGGATGCCCTCGTGGCCGAGGTCGCGGAGCGGGTCGCCAAGGGCTATCGCCGCGTGAAGCTGAAGGTGGTGCCCGGTTGGGACGAGGCGCCGGTGCAGGCAGTCCGCTGCGCCTTCCCGACCCTGGCGCTCCAGGTGGACGCCAACGCGTCGTACGCCCTCGACTCGAACGCGGCGGACGACGCCGACGCGCTGGGCCGGCTCGACGAGTACGGCCTCCTGCTGATCGAGCAACCCCTGGCGGTCGACGACCTGGTCGGGCACGCCGAGCTGGCCCGGCGGATCGCCACGCCCCTGTGCCTCGACGAATCCCTCACCTCGGCCGCCGCGGCGCGGACCGCGCTCGCACTCGGCGCGTGCGCGATCGTGAACGTCAAGGCGGGGCGGGTCGGCGGCTACCTCGAGGCGCAACGCCTCCACGACCTGTGCGTGGCTCGCGGTGCACCGGCGTGGGTGGGCGGGATGCTGGAGACAGGTCTCGGTCGGGCCGCGAACATCGCGCTCGCCGCGCTCCCCGGCTTCACCCTGCCCGGCGACCTCTCGGCCTCGGACCGGTACTGGGAGGAGGACCTCACGGAGCCCTTCGTCCTGGACGACGGGCGCCTGCGCGTACCGACCGGTCCGGGCATCGGCGTCGTCCCTCGGGCCGCCGTGCTGCGTTCCGCCACGACCTGGCTGGAGACGCTTCGGCCATGATGTTGCGCTCGCCCGAGCGGTCCATCAAGGGAGCACGATGTCACTCGACCAAGCCGTCATCGACCAGATTCTCGTGGTGCCGGGCAACAAGGCCGGTCTCGCCAAGCGGGACCCGGCGTGGAAGGGCGGCAAGACCCTGGCCGGCCTTCACAAGCCCGAGCTGAAGGACGTGGCCAAGAAGCGCCTCGAGGAATTCGTGAACGAGCTGGAGACGGCGCAAGAGCTGCTCTACGCCGACGACCGCTATGGGGTGCTCGTCGTGTTCCAAGCGATGGATGCCGCCGGCAAGGACGGCACCATCAAGCACGTCATGTCCGGTGTGAACCCCCAGGGCGTGGAGGTTCACAGCTTCAAGCAGCCCTCCAGCCAGGAGCTCGACCACAACTTCCTCTGGCGGTACTGGAAGGCGGCGCCCGAGCGGGGACGCATCGGCATCTTCAACCGCTCGTTCTACGAGGAGGTGCTCGTGCAGCGCGTCCACCCCGAATGGCTGGACAAGCAGCGGCTCCCCTCGGCCGACCGGGGCGAGGAGCTGTGGCAGGAGCGCTACGACGACATCAACGCCTTCGAGCACCATCTGGACCGCAACGGCATCAAGGTCGTGAAGTTCTTCCTCCACGTCTCGAAGGAGGAGCAGAAGACCCGCTTCCTGGCCCGGCTGGACGAGGAGGACAAGAACTGGAAGTTCTCGATGGGCGACCTGGCCGAGCGGGCCCACTGGGACACCTACCAGGAGGTCTACGAGCAGGCGATCACCGCGACGTCGACCTCCTGGGCCCCCTGGTACGTGATCCCCGCTGACCACAAGTTCGTGATGCGCACGATCGTCGCGGGAGTGCTTGCTGCGAGCATCCGTCGGCTCGACCTGCGCTTCCCCGAGGTGTCCGAAGATCAGCGCCAGGAGCTGCACGTGGCCCGCGAGCGCCTCATGGCCGAGTGACCCGCGCGAGAGCGGTACCCGACATGGGCCAAAGGGCCGGCTTCCGCTCGCCAGAGCAGCCGCCTAGGCTGACGCCATCGTGGCTGGCCAGCGTTTGCGGCGGAGGGCTCGGCCGGTAGCGGCAGCCGCCGCGGCCTGCACGTTCGTGTGGGCGGTGGCGGGCATGGCGCTCCCGGCAGGGGCGTCGGCACCCCAACGGGCGCCGATAGCTGATGGCGCGCGGGCCGACCAGGACTCGAAGCCGATCGGCGACGCCGGCGACATCGAGGATCCGCTCGCCTTGTGCCCACCGTCGACCACCACGACCGTGCCCGCCGATCCCAATCTGCCGCAGGC
>CAZTVJ010000194.1:0-2867 GCA_964616935.1 uncultured Acidimicrobiales bacterium
GGTGCTCGTCAGGCGGCTGGCCTCGGTCGTCGGCGCCGACCTTGCCGACGAGATCCTCGACGCTGACCAATCCGACGAGGCCGGGATCCGGGACCAACGCCAGCGCGTCGCCCGGCTGATCGCCGCGCTCGACACCGTGGACGACACCGACGAGCACCGCACGGCAGCGCTCCACCTCGCGTCGGTCGCCGACGCGCTGGTGAGCAAGGGCATCTGGATCATCGGCGGCGACGGGTGGGCCTACGACATCGGGTTCGGCGGCCTCGACCACGTGTTGTCGAGCGGCCGAGACGTCAACATCCTCGTGCTCGACACCGAGGTGTACTCCAACACCGGTGGTCAGGCGTCGAAGGCGACCCCCCGTGGTGCAGTCGCCAAGTTCGCGGCTGCCGGCAAGAGCGTCGGCAAGAAGGACCTCGGCGCCATCGCCCGCGCCTATGGCAACGTCTACGTCGCCCAGATCGCCATGGGCGCCAACGACACCCAGGCCACCAAGGCCTTGGTCGAGGCTGCGGCGTGGCCCGGCCCCAGCCTCGTCATCGCCTATTCGACCTGCATCGCCCACGGCATCGACATGTCCCAGTCGATGACTCATCAGAAGGACGCCGTGCGGTCCGCCTACTGGCCGCTGTACCGGTTCTCGCCGTCCGACGCCGAGCACGGCATACCGTTCCACCTCGATTCGAAGCCGCCGTCGATCCCGGTCTCGGAGTTCGTCGCCACCGAGGCCCGCTACGCGGTGCTGGCACGCACACATCCAGAACGAGCGGCCGAGCTGGGCGCGTTGTTGCAAGCCGATGCTGACGAGCGCTGGCGTTACTACTCCCAGCTCGCCACCGTCGAGCGCACGGTCCCGCACAGCACGGTTGTCGAGGGCACGGAGGCCGATGCCACGGAACCCGATGCCACCGAACGGGCTGACTCATGACGGATCTCACCACCCGCTACCTCGGCTTCGACCTGCGGACGCCCATCGTGGCCTCGGCCGGGCCGTCGACCGGCGACGTCGACACCGTGCGGCGGCTCGTCGCCGCAGGCGCCTCGGCCATCGTCCTGCCGTCGCTCTTCGAGGAGGAGATCCTCTTCGAGGAGATCCAGCTCAACATCGCCCTCGAAGCTGGGTCGGAGCACTTCGCCGAAGCGCTCGGCTACTTCCCCGACGCCTCGTCCGCTCGGTTGACATCGCCGGCCGACCGCCACCTCGACCACCTCGATGCCGTCCGGGCGGCCGTGGACGTCCCGGTCATCGCCAGCGTGAACGCCGCGTCGTCGGGCAGCTGGATCCGCTACGCCCGCTTGCTGGCCGACGCCGGCGCATCGGCCATCGAGCTGAACGTGTACGACGTCGCCGCCGATGCGTCCCGGTCGGGCGCTCAGGTCGAGGAGGACCACATCGCCCTCGTCGCTGAGGTGTGCGCCACGATCAACGTGCCAGTGGCGGTGAAGCTGTCGCCGTACTACTCCTCGCTCGGCCACCTCGCCCACTCGTTCGCCGCCGCAGGCGCCGCCGGGCTGGTCTGCTTCAACCGCTTCTACCAACCGGACCTCGACGTCGACACGCGGGAGGTGATCCCCCGGGTCGAGCTGTCATCGCCGTGGGACCTTCGCCTGCCCTTGCGCTGGATCGCGATCCTCCGGCCGCTCGTACCGGATCTGTCGCTGGCCGCCAGCTCGGGCATCGCGTCCGGGCGCGACGTTGCCAAGGCCCTGCTCGTCGGCGCCGACGTGGCGATGATGACATCAGCGCTGCTGCGACATGGACCCGAGCACGTCAGCCGGGTCGAGGCCGAGCTGCTCGAATGGGCCACCGAGCACGAGTACGACTCGGTCGCCCAGCTGCGCGGCAGCGTCAGCCACGCCAACAGCGCGGACCCGTCGGCCTTCGAGCGCGCCAACTACGTGCGCACCCTCCACTCGTGGGTCGCGCCCCCGGCCTGACGCCAGCATGCCGTCCGGATCCCCGCGGGCGCCGTCATCTGCCCGAGCGGCAGCGGAACGCACCGTCGTACGACTCTTGCGCGGCGCCCGATGCGACCTCCCGTGAGGCTGAACTCTTGGGGTTGGCGCGTCAAAGCGGACGGGGCGCTCGTAGCGTGACCGTGATGGTCTCTACTGCACTCCTCAGCTCGATCGCCGATCGTCTGACTCGCCGCTTCGTCACCAGCGCGGGCCAGCCGGCGTCGCCCGACCACGTCACCGACGTCGTCGGCGCCGCGGCCATGTCGCTGGCCGCCGCGCCGCTGCAACAGTTCGTGCCGATCTTGGTGGAGCACGCGGCCGGCAACGCGCTCCACGACGAGGGCATGCAACGAGTGCCTGCGTAGGACAGCAGCAGCGGCTACGCGGCGGCCGACCTCATGCTGTTGTCCCGCGATCCCCGACGGTCTCGAGGGTGAGGTGCTGGTCGAGAACCCTGCGCCGTACCCGAGGTGCGCCATCCGCCCGGTACACCGGCGCGCCGCCAAGTGCACGAGGCCTAGCCACCAACCTCACCCCGCGTGTAGGCCCGTCGGCAACGCTGTGACCTGGGCTTTTATGGTGGGCGATGCGGGCCTCGATCCCATGACCTCCACGGTGTGAATGCGAAAGGACCCGATTTCGCGACCTGCGCCTTCGTCCCAAAAGACGCTCTGACCTGGTCCGATCCGTGTTGCTCCGTCCGCCCGGATCCAGCCCGTTTCGCTGCGTCTGTGCACCTGGTGTGCACCTGGGAGGCGTAGCGTGGCGCCGTGGCCTCGATCGCCGAGAAGCGACTGCAGGACGGATCGCGGGCCGACCTCGTGCGGTTCCGGACCGGCCACCAGTGGTCCCACCACTCGCCGAACTCATGTCCGGACCATCATGGCCCCCATGAACACGCCCCGCCG
>CAZTVJ010000195.1:0-7574 GCA_964616935.1 uncultured Acidimicrobiales bacterium
GATCTCGGCTGGCTGTTGAAGCTGGCGCCGGATCGGACCTTGACCATCACCTACCCCGACCACACCACCCACACCACCGGGCCACCCCGCCGCAACCCCCCAACGACCCGGCAGCCGAGCAACATCCCCAGGCGCCGATGAGCCGACTGACGGATGGGCATGACGCACCGGCCATGATCGGTGGTGTGGAGCAACGTCAGGGAGCACCCGAGGACCTAGATCGAATCGACCGGGGCCTGCTCAGCCAGCAGCTCGCGGTCGAGCGCGCGAGCTTCGTCGATGCACATCCGCGGTCGGCCGCGCTCGCCGAGGCAGCGTCCGAGCACCTGCTCGGTGGCGTGCCCATGGTCTGGATGACGCGGTGGCCGGGGGCGTTCCCGATCTTCATGGCCTCGGCCGCCGGGAGCCACCTCACCGACGTCGACGGGCTCGACTACGTCGATCTCGCATTGGGCGACACCGGCGCCATGTGCGGCCACGCATTGCCCCAGGTGACGGCGGCCCTCGCCGAGCAGGCGGCGCGCGGCATCACCACCATGCTGCCGTCCGCCGATGCCGTGTGGGTGGCCGGCGAGCTGGCCCGGCGGTTCGGCCTGCCCCGCTGGCAGCTGGCCATGACGGCCACCGACGCCAACCGCTTCGTGCTGCGCTTGGCCCGCTTCGTGACCGGCCGCACGAAGGTCCTGGTGTTCGACCACTGCTACCACGGCACGGTGGACGAGACCCTCGTGACCATCGACGGGAAGGGCCACACCGTCGCGCTGGAGACGAACATCGGCCCTCCCGTCGATCCCGCCCTCACAACCGTGGCGGTGCAGTTCAACGACGTCGCCGCGCTCGAGGCGGCGCTGGCCACCGGCGAGATCGCGTGCGTCCTGGCCGAGCCGGCCCTGACCAACATCGGCATCGTGCTCCCCCGGCCCGGCTACCACGACGCGCTGCGCGCCGCCTGCACGGCCACGGGCACCCTCCTCGTCATCGACGAGACCCACACGATCTGCGCCGGCCCGGGTGGGGCCACGGCGGCCTGGGGGCTCGCCCCCGACCTGCTCACCATCGGCAAGCCGATCGGCGGTGGCATGCCGGCGGCGGCCTACGGCATGACCGAGGGCGTCGCCGAGGCGTTGGCCGACCTCATCGCGGACGACGGCGTCGACCTGAGTGGCATCGGTGGCACCCTCACCGGCAACGCGCTCGCCGTGGCCGCCATGAAGACCACGTTGTCCACTGCCTTGAGCGACGACGACTTCGCCGTCGCCATCCCCCTGGCCGAACGATGGACCGCCGGCGTCGCCGAAGTCATCGCCGGGCACCAGCTGCCATGGACGGTCCAGCGACTCGGGTGCCGAGCCGAGTACTGGTTCTGCCCCGCGCCACGCAATGGTGCTGAAGCTGCTGCCGCTGTCGACCCCGAGCTCGACGCCTACCTGCACCTCTTCGCGCTGAACCGGGGCGTGCTCATGACGCCCTTCCACAACATGGCGCTGCTGTCGAGCGCACACACCGAGGTCGACGTCGACCGGCACACCGAGGTGTTCGCCAGGGCCGTTGCCTCGATCATGCACTGACCCTGTGGTCCCGAACCAGCCGGCGTCCGAGTGCGCGCAGCGCGCTCCGTAGCTCCGGGGGGTCGACGACGTGGAACGCGAAAGGCAGCCCCGCGAGGTAGCGCGCCAGCCACTCCGGCTCGTCCGCGCCGATGCGCAGCAACGTTCCCTCGGCGTGCGGTTCGAGCGTGCCGACCGTGCGGGGGATCTCCGCCGTCGCCTCGCTCGGCGAGACGTACAGCAGCACCGTCGCCTGGAAGGACCACCCGGCCACCGCAAGGCCCTCGGCCACCATGGCCGCGGCATCGGGCTCCTCGGCCCGGGTGAAGCGGTGGCCGGTCAGCATCGGAGCATCCATGCGATCGACCCGGAACGTCCGCCATGCATCACGGTCGCGGTCCCGAGCGACGAGGTACCACCGGCGGCGATGGTGGACGAGTCGATACGGCTCGACGACGCGGTCCGAGGCCTGGCCGCTGGCGTCGAGGTAGCCGAAGCGCACGCGCTCCAGCCGGCGGCAGCCCTGCGCGACGGTCACGAGGGCATCGGCATCGGCGGAAGGGCCGGATCCGCCCACCAGCTGGATCGTGGCCGAGTGGAGGGCGCGCACGCGCTCGCGCAGCGGAACCGGCAGGACCTGCTCCAGCTTGGCGAGCGCGGCGACGGCGGCGTCCTCGATGCCGCTGACACCGCCCTGCGCGGCGGCCTGCAGACCGACGGCCACAGCGACGGCCTCGTCGTCGCTCAGCAGCAGGGGCGGCAAGGAGCCGCCGCGGCCGAGCTGGTAGCCGCCGAGCGGGCCGGGCGCCGCCAGCACCGGGTAGCCCAGGTCGCGCAGGCGGGTCACATCTCGCCGGACGGTACGTGGGGTGATCCCGAGCCGTTCGGCCAGCTCGTCGGCCGTCCAGGTGGGGCGTGATTGGAGGAGCGAGAGGAGGCGCAGGAGCCGCCCGGCCGAAGACTCCACGGGTGTAACTCCCTTCGGAGATGCGGACCATACCTGTCCGGGTCGGAGCGTACCGTGCTCCCATGCTCCAGATGCACCTCGCCGAGTCCCTCCACACCCAGCGCCACCATGCCTTCGTCGCCGAGGCGGCGCGCCATCGCCTCGCGGTCCACGCCGCCTCACACGCTGCGTCCCACGCCTCGAACCAGGCGCAGGCGCGCCCGCCCGTGCTCCGGGCTCGAGTGGGCTGGTGGATGGTGGCAGCGGGGCTGCGGCTGGCGCTGTGGCGCCGCAGCCCTCCTGGCCGATCGGCGGCGGTGCGAACCACCGCCGCGTCCTGATGAGCCGCCTCAGCCCTTGGCGGCCCGGAACCCGGCGTCCAGATCAGCCAGGATGTCGTCGATCGACTCGAGGCCCACGCTCAGGCGAACCAGCCCCGGGTGGACCCCCGTGGCGAGCTGCTCCTCCTCCGTGAGCTGGGAGTGGGTGGTGGAGGCGGGGTGGATGCAGAGGCTGCGCACGTCGCCGATGTTGGCCACGTGGGAGTGCAGCTCGAGCGCCTCGACGAAGCGCTGGCCCGCTTCACGGCCGCCCTTGATGAGAAAGGCCGGGACCGAGCCGAAGCCCTTGCCAGCGCCGTACTTCTTGGCTCGCTCGTGCCAGGGGCTCGATGACAGCCCGGCGAAGAACACCTCGTCCACCTCGTCGCGCTGCGACAGGTACTCGGCCACCACCTGAGCGTTGGCGAAGTGGCGCTCCATGCGGAGGCTGAGCGTCTCGAGCCCCTGCAGGAACAGGAACGAGTTGAACGGTGTCGTCGCCGCGCCGATGTCGCGCAGCAGCTGCACGCGGGCCTTGATGATGTACGCGCCCGGGCCGAGCGCGGGCCAGTAGGCCAACCCGTGGTAGCTGGGGTCGGGCTCGGTGAACTGCGGGAAGCGGCCGCTGGCCCCGAAGTCGAAGCTGCCACCGTCCACCAGCACACCGCCGATCGACGTCCCGTGACCCCCGATGAACTTGGTGGCCGAGTGCACCACGATGTCGCAGCCCCACTCGATGGGACGGAAGAGGTATGGCGTGGGCGTCGTGTTGTCGAGCATGAGCGGGATGCCGGCCTCGTGAGCCACCGCGGCGACCCCTTCGATGTCGAACACCGAGTTCTTCGGGTTGCTGAGGGTCTCGCCGAAGAACAGCTTCGTGTTGGGTCGTACGGAGGAACGCCATTCGTCGAGATCGTCGGGGTCGTTGATGAACGTGACCTCGATGCCGAGCTTCGGCAGCGTGTAGTGGAAGAGGTTGTAGGTACCGCCGTAGAGGTGGGCGGACGACACCATGTGGTCACCGTGCTCCGCGAGGTTGAGGATGCCGATCGTCTCCGCCGCCTGACCCGACGCCAGCGCCAGCGCGCCGGGGATGCCGACCGCTGTCGACGTGGCGCCCTCCAGGCTGGCCATGCGGGCCTCGAACACCCCCTGTGTGGGGTTCATGATCCGCGTGTAGATGTTGCCCATCTCGGCCAGGGCGAACAGGTTGGCGGCGTGCGTGGTGTCCCGGAAGACGTAGCTCGTCGTCTGGTAGATGGGCACGGCCCGGGCTCCGGTGGCGGAGTCGGGCTCTTGGCCGGCGTGGATCTGGCGGGTCTCGAAACCCCAACTGGTATCGCTCATGTGCGGGTTCCCCTTGCTCGAGCGGCAATCGCTGCAGGTGCAGATGCTAGAGCGCTGAATCCCGACTGAACAACTCGGATTTCCGGCCTGTGTCGCTCGAAGTCGACAGAACGGATCTCGGCGCGCTCAGGCGGGGCCGGTGACCCCATCCGCAAACGCGGTGACCCGGCCCACGAACCGCTCGGGCTCGACGAGGTGGGGGTAGTGGCCGTGCTCGGGCCACCGCTCGACCGTGGCCGTCGGGATCCGCTCGGCGAGCCATCCCGCGTACTCGTCTCCAGGGTCCAGCCCGTGCAGCGACAGGTAGGGCACGGTCACGGCGGAGGCCAGCGCACGGACCACTGCGTCGAGCTGGTCGGCGGGGGAGTCGATGACGAGCGACCACACGCCCATCACGACCTCCTGCTCCGGTCGGCGGATGGCCTCGATGCGGGCGGCCTCGGCGTCGGAGAGCGGACCGCGCATCGCGTCGAACACCATCGCGAGCGCCTGGTTGAACTCAGCCTCGTCCCCCCGCAGGAGTGGCGCCAGCTGCTGCAGCGAGGCTTGGAAGGCGCCCAGGTCGAGCGGCTGGTCGACGTTCACGACGCCGCGGCACGGGTAGGCGGCGGCGTAGGCGGTGACCACGGTGCCGCCCAGGGAGTGGCCGACCAGCACGGCCTCGCCACCGATGCCCAAGGCTTCGAGCACGTCGTGCACGTCGGCTGCGAAGGTGGCCAGGTCGTACGGACCCTGGCGCGTCGACGAGCCGTGGCCGCGCAGGTCGACCGCCACCACCCGACGATCCGCGGCCAGTGCTGGCACCAGCGGATCCCATGTGCGACGGCTCTCGGTGATGCCGTGCACGAGCACGAGCGGCGGCCCGTTGCCCTGGTCGTCGTAGCCGATCGTCACGCCGCTCGGCGTGGTGAAGGTCGCCATGACGCCGACGGTACCCCCCGCCCGCGGCCGAGCCGGATGACGGAGGTGCTCAGGCCGAGAACCAGCCCGCGGTGTCGGCCAGAAGATGGGTGGCGTTGAGGGTGTAGAGCCGCAGCTCCCCACCAACGCCGAGCGGGCTCACGGCTGCGTTCGGGATGGTCTGCCCGGCGCGGTCGAGGTTCAGGTTGGAGTAGCCGCCGGGCGGTCCCTCACCGGCGGGGAGCACCTGGACCCAACCAGCCGCACCGCTCTGCGTGGCCGTGAGGTTCAAGAAGACCGCACTGACGCCCGCGAACGGGATGCCCTGCTGACCGAGGGGTTGCAGCGCGGTCTGCGAGCCGGCGGCGGGGCGCGAACCCACCCGGGTGTCGAGCAGCCGTGCCGGCGACAGCGGGGTGAACAGGCCCTTCGCACTCGACGAGGCCGTGCCGTCGGTGAAGTACCCGAACACGTCGGCCAGCAGGTGACCGCCGGCGTCGTCGAACACCGTGACCGAACCCCCCGAACCGACCGGGACCATGACCAGGTTGGGGATGGTCTGCCCGGGCACCACGTTCAGGTTCGACGAACCACCGAGCGGCGTCGGCCCACCCGTCGGGATCACCTGGACGTAGCCCGATGTGCTGGACGCGACCGAGGTGACGTTGAGCACCACCGCGCTCACGCCCGCCGCCGGCACCCCGCCGCGGCCCAGGATGCGCACCGTGCGTACCTCACCCTTGGCCAGCGGACCCGGCTGAGCGGCTCCCAGCCCGCTGCGGGTGTCCAGCAGGCGCGACGGGCTGAGCGCCTGGTAGCGGCCGCCCGCCGTGGCCTGGGATGGCTCGAAGTAACCGAGGGCATCGGCCGCGAGGTGGGTGCCTCCCTGGGTGTAGATGGTGAGCCGCCCGCCATCGCCCAGGGGAGCGATGACGAGGTTCGGGATGATCTGTCCCGGGTGCTCGATGTTGAGGTTCGACGAGGCTCCCACGACCCCTCGACCGGTGGGGAAGACCTGCACGAAGCCCGGGCCCGTCGCGTCGATGGCGGTCACGTTGAGCACCACGGCGCTAGCTCCGGCCGGAACCCCCCGACCCGTGACGGGCACGTCGAGGCTGCCGCCCGGTGGGACGCGTCCAGCGCCCGCGGCCACGCCGTCGAACGTCGGCGCCCCAGGACGAGTGTCCAGCAGGCGCCGGGGCGCCAGCGGCACGAATCGGGACGGGGGCAGCGGGCCCGGGCCTCCCGTCAGCCCGAAGGCCGCGCCCATCGAGAGCGCGCTGGCCGCGCGGCCGAGGAGGGGCAGGCCCAGCAGCTCCTCGGTGGTCCGTAGGACCGAGTAGATCGTGTACGGCGCGGGATCCGCCACCCGTCGGGTGCCGGGGCTGAGCACCACGATCGGGATCCTGCAACCCTTCAGGCTGGAGACCGTGCAGTCCTCCCCGTAGACCGGGGCGGAGCCGTCGCCCTCGTCCCACACGATGAAGATGGCCAGACGGCCCGCCTGCCAGTCGGGGCCGGCCATGATGCGCGGCACCCACGTCTCCAACCAGTCGTCGGCGCGGCTCTCGTACGTGCCGCCCGGCGCGAACTGGCACGTCCCGTCCGGGTGGCCGAGGTGGAAGTTGTTGCACGTAGCGGGCACCACCTCGCTGAACGCGGGCAGCCCCTGGGCCACTGCGTTCTGGAGGTGCGGCACCATCGGCACCTGGTGCTGCTGGCATGCCGCCCGCTCGTTGACGTAGTACGGCCAGCCCGTTCGCCGGACGGTGTAGTAGCCGGCGCCGTTGATGTCGGTGTGGGCACCGTCGTCGAGCTGGCAGTTGGTCGTCATGCTCTCGGCGAACACCTTGGCCTGGCCGAGCGGCAGCTGGCCGAAGATGCTGGGCGCGGTCAGCGGATGCTTCTGGGGCAGGGCGTCGTCGGCGACGCCCTGGAGATCACCGCTGGTGCCGGCGATGTAGTTGGGAAGGCTCGGGAAGGACGCGGCCCGGGCCTGAGTCGCCCAGCCATAGGTGTTGGCCAGGGCGTTCAGGTACGGCATGGCCTGGCAGCCGGGCGTGCAGGTGCCGATGATGTCGTCCGGGTTGGTGTTCTCCTCCCAGATCCACAGCACCTTGGTGACCTGCCCGGCGGCGATGGCGGCGGGCTGCTCCCGTCTCGGCACCCACACCGCCAGCACGGCGGCGACGAGCACCAAGGCGGTCGACAGGACGCCGACCCGCCTCCCGAAGCTCCGCTGCCGCCATGCCCGCCGCATCGATGACCTCCCCGCGGCTACGCCCTTTGTTGCTCTGACCATACAACCCGCCGATGGGGCTTGCGAGGGCCATGTCCGACTCGGCTACCCGCCGCTGGCGTCGCTCACCTTCTGCTTGCCAGCGGAGATCCACGGCATCATCGCCCGCAGCTCGGCGCCGACCTTCTCGATCTGGTGCTCCGCGCCGCGCGCCCGCATTGCCTGGAGCGTCGGCGTGCCGGCCACGTTCTCCAGGATCCAGGTCCTGGCGAAGG
>CAZTVJ010000196.1:0-5844 GCA_964616935.1 uncultured Acidimicrobiales bacterium
GCGCGCCCCGCTCCGCTCGAAGAGGCAGGGGTTGCGGACCGGTGCAAGGTAATCGGCGGCGACATGCTGCAGGGGGTGCCCGGCGGTGGCGGGAACATGGCCCATGAGTGCGTCGACCGCCATGCGGCCGTGACGCCCGAGCGTGTCGCCGTTCGGTGGCTGGGCCGCCGCGGCGAGCGGATCGAGCTGACGTACGGGCAGCTGGCCGAGTCCACCGGCCGTTTCGCCAACGTGCTGGCGTCGCTCGGCGTCGGCCGGGGCGAACGGGTCTTCGCGCTCACGGGCCGCATCCCGGAGCTCTACACCACCGTGCTCGGCACGCTGAAGCACGAGTCGGTGGCATGCACCCTGTTCTCGGCGTTCGGGCCCGAGCCCATCCGCCAACGCCTCGAGCTCGGCGACGCACGCGTGCTGGTCACCACCAGCGCGCTCTACCGCCGCAAGGTCGCCGGGATCCGCTCGTCGCTGCCCGGCCTACGCCACGTCCTGGTGGTCGACGAAGCAGACATCGACGACGTGGCCTGCCTCGGCGATCTGCTCGCCGCCGCATCGCCGGACTACGAGGTTGCTCGTACGTCAGCCGATGACATGGCGCTGCTCCACTTCACGAGCGGTACGACGGGCAAGCCCAAGGGAGCGATCCACGTGCACGATGCCATCGCCGCCCACCGGGCGACGGCGCGGTGGGCCCTCGACCTGCACGACGACGACGTGTTCTGGTGCACGGCCGATCCCGGCTGGGTGACGGGGACCTCGTACGGGCTCCTCGCCCCCCTTGCCCTGGGCCTGACGAGCGTCGTCGACGAGGCGGACTTCGACGCCGAGCGCTGGTACCAGGTGCTGCAGGACGAGCGCGTGTCCGTGTGGTACACGGCCCCGACCGCCATCCGGATGATGATGCGGGCGGGCAGCGGGCTCGCCCGCGAGCACCCCTGCCCCGACCTTCGGTTCATCGCGAGCGTGGGCGAGCCGCTCAACCCTGAAGCAGTGCGGTGGGGTCTGGAGGCGTTCGGTCTGCCCATCCACGACAACTGGTGGCAGACCGAGACCGGCGGGATCATGATCGCGAACCTGGCCTCGATGGACATCCGGCCGGGCTCGATGGGCAAGCCGCTCCCGGGCATCGAGGTGGCCATCCTGCGCCGCGACGAGCACGGCAAGGTCGTCGTCCACGACGGCCAGGTGGACGAGCTCACCGATCCGGCCGCGGAGGGCGAGCTCGCCCTGCGGCCCGGCTGGCCGTCGATGTTCCGCGGCTACCTCCATGACGACGAGCGCTACGCGAAGTGCTTCGCAGGCGGCTGGTACCTGTCCGGCGATCTCGCCCGGCGGGACGAGGACGGGTACGTGTGGTTCGTCGGTCGGGGTGACGACGTCATCAAGTCGGCCGGCCACCTCATCGGCCCCTTCGAGGTCGAGAGCGCGCTCATGGAGCACCCGGCCGTTGCCGAGGCGGGCGTGATCGGCAAGCCCGACCCGGTCATCGGCGAGGTGGTGAAGGCCTTCGTCTCGCTGAAGCCCGGCTTCGAACCGACCGACGAGCTGCGGCTCCAGCTGATCGGCTTCGGTCGCCAGCGCCTCGGTGCCGCCGTGGCCCCGAAGGAGATCGAGTTCACCGAACGGCTCCCCAAGACCAGGAGCGGAAAGATCGTCCGCCGCCTCCTGCGCGCACGCGAGCTCGGGCTGCCCGAGGGCGACCTGTCGACGTTGGAGGAGCAATGACGTCTCCCCTCGCCTCGTCGGCGCTCGAGCTACCGGTCGACGCTGAGCACGGCGCGCACCTCTACCGCCAGATGCTGCGCATCCGCCGCTTCGAGGAACGCTGCGTCGAGCTCTACAGCGCCTCGCGCATCCGGGGGTTCCTGCACCTCTACATCGGCCAGGAGGCCGTCGCCGTCGGCGTCACGGAGGCGCTGGAGCCCGATGACAACGTGGTGGCGACCTACCGCGAGCACGGCCATGCCCTGGCCCGTGGTGTCACGTCGACGTCGATCATGGCCGAGATGTTCGGCCGGGTGGACGGCTGCAGCCGCGGCCGAGGCGGTTCGATGCACCTGTTCGACACTGCTCGCCGGTTCTACGGCGGCAACGCGATCGTCGGCGGTGGGCTCCCGATCGCCGTTGGCCTCGCGCTGGCGGACCACCTGCGCGGCCGAACCGCGGTCACGACGGTGTTCTTCGGCGAGGGCGCCGTGGCCGAGGGCGAGTTCCACGAGTGCATGAACCTGGCCTCGGTCTGGGAGCTGCCGGTGCTCTTCGTGTGCGAGAACAACCTCTATGCCATGGGCACCGCGCTGTCCCGATCGCAGAGCGAGACCGACCTGGCCCTGCGAGCCGCCAGCTACGAGCTGCCGGCATGGTCGGTGGACGGCATGGACGTGCTCGCGGTCGAGCACGCCGCGACACGGGCCGCCATGGCCGTGCGCTCGGGTGGTGGCCCCCACTTCCTGGAGTGCCGCACGTACCGGTTCCGGGCCCACTCCATGTACGACCCGGACCTGTACCGCGACAAAGCCGAGGTGGAGCACTGGAAGGAGCGCGACCCCTTGGTGCTCCTGGAGCTGGCGCTGCGCCGCGACGGCGTGCTCGACGATGACGCCATCGCCGCCGTCGAGGCCGACGTGGCCGCCGAGATCGACGATGCCGTCGAGACGGCCGAGCTGTCGGCGTCCGAGCCGGTGGCCGACCTGACGCGCTTCGTGCACTCCGAGGTCGGGCGATGAGCGTCGTCACGGCACGCATGACCTACCGCGAAGCGATGCGCGAGGCCCTGCGCGAGGCCCTGCGCAACGACGACCGCGTCTTCCTGATGGGTGAGGACGTCGGTCGCTACGGCGGCAGCTTCGGCGTCAGCCGCGGGCTACTGGACGAGTTCGGGCCCGAGCGCATCAGGGACACCCCGCTGTCGGAGTCCGCCTTCGTGGGCGCCGGCATCGGGGCGGCCATGGGTGGCCTGCGCCCGATCGTCGAGATCATGACCGTGAACTTCAGCCTCCTGGCCCTCGACCAGATCGTCAACAACGCCGCCACCCTGCAGCACATGTCGGGCGGCCAGGTGCAGGTGCCCCTCGTCATCAGGATGACGACGGGCGCCGGGCGCCAGCTCGCGGCTCAGCACTCGCACAGCCTCGAAGGCTGGTACGCCCACATCCCGGGCATCAAGGTGCTGGCGCCCGCCACGGTCGACGACGCCAGGGGCATGCTCGGGCCGGCACTGGCCGATCCCGACCCCGTCCTGATCTTCGAGCACGGCTCGCTCTACAACGTGGAGGGCGAGGTGAGCGCCGGGGCCGGCGAGCTCGGCATGGAACGCGCCGCGATCCGCCGGTCGGGGAGCGACCTCTCGATCATCACCTACGGCGGATCGCTGCCGAAGTGCCTCGCCGCCGCCGCCGAGCTGGCCGTAGCAGGCATCGACGTCGAGGTGATCGACCTCAGGGTGCTGCGACCGCTCGACCAGGGGACCATCCTGGCCAGCGTCGCGAAGACCCACCGCGCCGTCGTCGTGGACGAGGGTTGGCGCAGCGGAAGCCTGGCCGCCGAGGTGAGCGCGCGCATCATGGAAGGCGCCTTCTACGCCCTCGACGCGCCGGTCGCGCGGGTGTGCAGCGCCGAGGTGCCGGTGCCCTACGCCAAGCACCTCGAGGATGCCGCCTTGCCGCAGGTGGAGGGCATCGTGGCCGCGGCCAAGGAGGTGCTCGGCGGTGGCTGAGTTCCGCATGCCGTCGCTGGGCGCCGACATGGAGTCGGGCACCGTGCTCGAGTGGAGGGTGAAGCCCGGCGACGAAGTGCACCGAGGCGACATCGTGGCGGTCGTCGACACCGACAAGGCCGACATCGACGTCGAGATCTTCGAGACCGGCGTCATCGACGAGCTGCTGGTGCCGGTCGGCGAGCGGGTCGCGGTAGGCACCCCCCTCGCCACCGTCCGTTCCGGGGCCAGCTCGACATCGGAGGCGACCGTTGCGCCCGCTCCGGAGCCAGCGCCACCTCGGCCCCCTGCCGATCGTCCGCAGCTGGTGGTGGCCGCCGTGGCAGCGCACGTCGACGAGGACGGCCACCTGCACTCGCCGGTCCTGCGGCGCCTGGCTCACCACCTCGACGTCGACCTGGCCACGGTCACGGGCACCGGAGCGAACGGCCGGATCACCCGCGACGACGTGGAGCGGACGGCACAGCGGTCCGCCGCCGGAGCGGGCCCGGCGCTCGCCGCCGTGGCTCCAGCCGCACCGGCACCGCTGGCGTCCGCGCCCACCGGGGCCGCCGTCAGGGAGGCGCCGGACCGATCGAGCACGATGCGGCGCGCCATCGCCGGCCTCATGGCCCGATCCAACCGGGAGATCCCGCACTACTACGTGGCCACCGACGTCGACCTCGAGGCCGCCCTCACCTGGCTGGCCCGAACGAACGAGGATCGCCCCGTGACCGACCGCCTGCTGCCGGCGGCCCTCCTGCTGAAGGCGACGGCCCTCGCCGCCCGGCGGGTGCCCCAGCTCAACGGGTTCTGGATCGACGACGAGCTGCGCCCGTCCGACCGGGTCCACCTCGGCGTCGCCGTCTCGTTGCGCGAAGGGGGCCTGGTCGCCCCTGCGCTGCACGACGCCGACACCAAGGATCTCGACACCCTCATGCGAGAGCTCCGCGACCTCGTGCAGCGAGCCCGCACCGGCCACTTGCGCAGCTCCGAGATGTCCGACCCGACCATCACCGTCACCAACCTCGGTGACCAGGGCGTCGACGAGGTCCTCGGCGTGATCTACCCACCCCAGGTGGCACTGGTCGGGGTCGGTCGCATCGGCGAGCGACCAGTCGCCGTCGCCGGCATGGTCGGCGCCCGCCCGGTCGTGCGGATCACCCTCGCCGGCGACCATCGCGCCACCGACGGGCACCTCGGGGCCCGCTTCCTCACCACCATCGACAAGCTCCTGCAGCAACCGGAGGACCTATGGACGCCCGCATCGCCGTGATCGCCAGCCTCTCCGGCATCGCGCCCGAAGCAGACCTGGATCACCTGGCACCCGACGCCGACCTGCGTGACGAGCTCGATCTCGACTCGATGGACTTCCTCAACTTCGTCGTCGGCGTCCACGACCGCACCGGCGTCGAGATCCCGGAACGCGACTACGCCAAGCTGCTCACCCTCGACGCCTGCATCCGCTACGTCGACGCCCGCATGCGAGCCGCTCCGAGCGCGGACGCCACCGCCGCCCGAACGACGTGACGGGACAGGGGGGCGTCACCATGATGCGTGCCGTCGTCGTCGACTACGACGGGACACTCACCCTCGACGGACGTCCTGGGCGCGAGGTGCTCGACGCGCTCGCTGCCGCCCGCCGCGACGGCCTCCTCGTGGTGCTGGCCACCGGTCGGATCATGGCCGAGCTCCTTCTCGAGTTCCCCGACGTCCACGATCACGTCGATGCCGTCGTCGCTGAGAACGGCGCAGTGCTCGAGCACGATGGCCACCCTGAGCTGCTCACCCGGGCGGTCGAGCCCGAGGTGACGGAGGCGTTGGACCGCCGAGGGCTCCCCTACCGGCGCGGGCGGGCGATCCTGGCGACGCGCGCCGAGCACCGCTCGGCCATCCTCGACATCCTCACCGAGCTCGGACTGGAGCATCAGCTCGTGCGCAACCGCGCCGAGCTGATGGTGGTGCCGCCAGGGGTCGACAAGGCCAGCGGGTTGGAGGCGGCCCTGGCCGGGCTCGGCACGTCGCCGCACAACGCCATCGCCATCGGCGACGCCGAGAACGACGCCGCCATGCTGCGCGGCTGCGAGATCGGCGCGGCCACTTCCAACGCCGTCGAGTCCTTGAAGCGCAACGCCGACCTCGTCCTCGAACGC
>CAZTVJ010000197.1:0-4873 GCA_964616935.1 uncultured Acidimicrobiales bacterium
ATCGCGGTGACGAGCACGGCGCGGGGATTCGCATCCTGCACCTGCGGCCAGTCGATGCCCATCGACCGGCGGGCGCGCGGCGGCAGGTTGGCGACGACGACGTCGGCGTGCTGGAGGAGCCGTTGGACCACCCCGCGGCCGGCCTCGGCGGACGTGTCGAGGGTCATCCCGCGCTTGCCTCGATTGACCTGGAGGAAGATGGCGCCGCCCTCGTCGCCGGCAACGGGCGCGACGAAGCGGTCCTCGCCGCCCGCGACGCGTTCGACGCGGATGACATCGGCCCCGAGATCGCCCAGCAGCGCGGCGCACCACGGGCCGGCGACGTAACGGCCGAAGTCGACGACGGTGATCCCCTCCAGCACCTCCACGATCGCCGAGGATAGGGCGGGCCCGGGGCACCTCACCGTCCGGTCGTGCTACGCATCGCGGATGGCCGACACGATCCGCGACCTCGCCGAGCGTCATTGGAACGGTGAGGGCGACCTCGTCCACCAGCACCACCCGGTTCGGCCCGTGCTCGGGCGCGCCAGCGAGGAGATCGCGCCGAGGGTGCTCACGATGATCTCGGTGGCGTCGGTGAACGCCATCGACACCGGCGACGGCCTGGTGATGCTGGACACCGGTGGGTCGTTCGACAGCGACCACGTGTACGAGCAGGTGCGCGGGTGGCGCCCATCCGCGCCGCTCCAGGCGGCGGTGTACAGCCACCACCACATCGACCACATCTTCGGGACGGCCCGCTTCGAGGCCGAGGCGACCGAGCGGGGCTGGCCGCAGCCGACGGTGTACGGCCACGAGGACGTGCCCGACCACTTCCGCCGGTACGAGCGCACCAACGGCTGGAACACCGCCATCAACCAGCGTCAGTTCGGCCTCCCCCTCGACGGGTTCCGCTTCCCCGATCGCTTCCGCTATCCCGACGTCACCTACCGCGATCGCCTCACCTTCCGCCGGGGCGACCTGACGTTCGAGCTGCGCCATGCGCGCGGCGAGACCGACGACGCCACCTGGACCTGGGTGCCAGAGCTGAAGGTGCTGCACCCTGGCGACCTGTTCATATGGGCCGTGCCCAACGCCGGGAACCCGCAGAAGGTGCAGCGCTACGTAGGCGATTGGGCCGCGGCTCTACGGGAGATGGCCGGGTGCGAACCAGAGCTGCTGCTCGCCGGTCATGGGTTGCCCATCTTCGGGACCGACCGCATCGTCACCGCGCTCACCGCCACCGCCGAGCTGCTCGAGAGCCTCGAAGCGCAGACGCTGGCACTCATGAACCGAGGCGTCACGCTGGACCGGGTGCTGCACGAGGTGGAGGTGCCGGCCCACCTCACCGACCTGCCCTTCCTGCGCCCGGTGTACGACCACCCGCAGTTCATCGTCCGCAACGTCTGGCGGCGCTTCGGCGGCTGGTACGACGGTGAGCCCGACAACCTGCTGCCGGCACCGCGCCACGAGCAGGCCGAGACGTGGGTCGCGTTGGCCGGTGGCGAGGGGCCGGTGCTCGCTCGGGCCCAGGCGCTGGCGGACGACGGAGATCTGCGGCTGGCCTGCCACCTGGTGGAGTTCGCCGTGCTTGCCGCGCCCACCTCAGCCGAGGCGCATGCCCTGCGGGCCGAGCTGTACGGTCGGCGCGCCGCCGAGCAGGAGAGCTCCATGGCCCGCAACATCCTGGACCACGCGGCGCACGCCAGTCGGGCAGGTCGCCGAGACCTCGCCGGCGACGACGGCGCACGGACCTGACCCACGCGTCGTAGGGCATCGGCCGCGTTGCTGCCGGTCCCGGATCAGCAAGGATGGCGACGCGCCGGCGATGGCGCCGTGCAGCGAGAGGGGTCGAAACGTGCAGCTGGGGATGGTGGGGCTGGGTCGGATGGGCGCGAACATGGTCCGCCGACTGATGCGGGCCGGCCACGAGTGCGTGGTCTACGACCTCGCGCCGTCGGCCGTCAGTGCGATGGTCGCCGAAGGCGCCGTGGGGGCAACCTCGTTCGACGACCTCGCCGCGAAGCTCTCGATGCCGCGGGCCGTGTGGCTGATGGTGCCCGCCGGTGTGGTGGACGCCACCCTCGATCAGCTCGTCCCGCACCTCGCCGCGGACGACGCCGTGGTCGACGGTGGAAACTCCTACTACCGCGACGACCTGCGGCGGTCCGGTGAGCTGGCGGCCAAGGGCATCCACTACGTGGACGCGGGCGTGAGCGGCGGCGTCTTCGGCCTCGACCGCGGGTACTGCTTGATGGTCGGCGGCGACGTGGCCGCAGTCGCCCGCCTCCGGCCGGTGCTGGAAGCACTGGCACCGGGGATCGACACCGCCGAGCGCACGGAAGGTCGCGAGGATGGGCCGACGAGCACGGCCGAGCACGGTTGGCTGCACTGCGGTCCGAGCGGGGCCGGGCACTTCGTCAAGATGGTGCACAACGGCATCGAGTACGGGTTGATGGCGGCCTACGCCGAAGGCCTGAACATCCTCCACCACGCCGACATCGGCAAGCACGCCCACGACGTCGACGCCGAGACGACGCCCCTGCGAGATCCGGCGGCCTACCAGTACGAGTTCGACCTGAAGGAGATCACCGAGCTGTGGCGGCGCGGCAGCGTCGTGTCGTCCTGGCTGCTCGACCTCACGGCGCACGCGCTCCTGCGCAGCCCGCATCTGGACGACTTTGCCGGTCGCGTCTCGGACTCCGGTGAGGGACGCTGGACCGCCATCGCCGCCATCGACGAAGGGGTGCCTGCGCCCGTGCTGAACGCCGCGCTCTCGCAACGCTTCACCTCGCGCGGCCAGGCGGACTTCGCCGACAAGGTGCTGTCCGCCATGCGCTTCGAGTTCGGCGGCCACCACGAGAAGCCGGCGGCCCCGTGACCTTCAAGCAACGAGGGCAGGCCACAGGACCGCGTGCCGATGCGCTGGTCTTCTTCGGCGCCACCGGAGACCTGGCCTACAAGCAGATCTTCCCCGCGCTCCAGGCGATGGTGGCGGCGGGGGACCTGAAGGTGCCGGTGATCGGCGTCGCCAAGGCGGGTTGGGATCTCGATCGGCTGAAGGAACGGGCGCGCGACAGCCTGGCGCACAGCAAGGAGGGCATTGACGACGTCGCCTTCGCGAAGCTGCTCGAGCTGCTCCGCTACGTCGATGGCGACTACACCGACGAGGCCACCTTCACCGAGCTGCGCCGCCAGCTCGGCAAGACCAAGCGGCCGCTCCACTACCTGGCCATCCCGCCATCGCTCTTCGCGCTCGTGATCGAGCAGCTCGCCTCGAGCGGTTGCGCCGACGGCGGTCGGGTGGTGATCGAGAAGCCCTTCGGCCACGACCTCGCGTCGGCCCAGCAGCTCAACGAGGTGGTCACCCATGTCTTCTCCGAGGAGTCGATCTACCGGATCGACCACTTCCTCGGGAAGGAGGCGGTGGAGAACCTCTTCTACTTCCGATTTGCCAACAGCTTCACCGAGCCCTTCTGGAACCGCGATCACGTGGAGAGCATCCAGATCACCATGGCGGAATCGTTCGGTGTCCAAGGACGAGGAGCGTTCTACGACGCCAACGGCGCCATACGCGACGTCGTGCAGAACCACCTCATGCGGTTGGTGGGCCTGCTGTGCATGGAGCCGCCTGCCGTCTACCGGTCGGATGCGATCCACCGCGAGCAGCTCAAGGTGCTGGAGGGGTTGCAGACGCTGCGGCCCGCGGATGTGGTGCGGGGCCAGTTCCGGGGCTACCAGAAGGAGCAGGGCGTTCGCCGCGGCTCGACCGTGGAGACCTATGCGGCGGTGCGGCTCGAGCTCGACACCTGGCGCTGGGCGGGCGTACCCATCTTCATCCGGGCCGGCAAGTGCCTGCCGGTGACTGCGACGGAGATCATCGTCGACCTCAAGCCGCCGCCGCAGCACGTCGTCGCCGAGATCCTCCGGCGCCACTCCAACTACGTGAAGTTCCGCATCGGTGCCGAGATGGCCATCTCCATCGGGGCCAGGGTGTATGACCCCGATCGTGTGCTCGGCGAGGACGTCGAGCTGTACGCCCAACGCAAGAAGACCACGGTGGTGCCGCCCTACCAGAAGCTCCTCACCGACGCCATGTCGGGCAACAAGATGCTGTTCGGCGGCCAGGTTGCCGTGAACGAGCTGTGGCGTGTCGTCGACCCGATCCTCGACGACGCAACGCCGATCCACCGGTACCGCCAGGGGACCTGGGGGCCGGTCGAGGCGGACCGCATGATGGCGCACTACGGCGGCTGGCAGAACCCGGCCGCCGAGGCGGGTGCTCGCTGAGCAGGCTCAGGCGACGGCCTCGTCGAGCAACGCCAAGCGCCGGTGCACCTGGGTCTGCAGGGCAGCCGACGCACGATCGGAAAGCCCGGCCAGCAGCGCTGGGCTCAGCTTCTCGAGCAGGTCGATCCGCTTGACGGCGTAGGCCGACGGGTTCCTCGCGCAACGGGCCAGGTAGGCATCGCTGCGCTCGCCCACCCGTTGCGAGATGCCGTCCACGGCGGCGATGACGTCCTCGGTGGCGCCCGCAGCGCGCAGCTCGTCGTAGGTGGCGCTGCCCTTCTCCACCACGTCGTGGAGCAGGGCGATGACCAGCAGGTGCTCATCCGGCTCGTCGCCGAGGAGCGCGGCCACACCGAGCACGTGATCCAGGAACGGCCGGCCGAACACGTCGGTCTGACCGTCGTGCGCCTGTCGGGCCAGGACGAGTGCGCGGTCGGGCGTCACGCGCGGTGAGGCCCGACGTACGGCTCGGTCACGGGCGGGTCGACGTGGCCCATCCTCCGAGGTGGGGGTCTCCATTTCGGTGCAGTAGGCCTGGTCAGCGGGTCGCGGCTCTCCATGGCCGGTCGGCGTGTGGCAGGGCGAGGGTGCCGGGCTTGTGGCG
>CAZTVJ010000198.1:0-7965 GCA_964616935.1 uncultured Acidimicrobiales bacterium
ACCTATGACGCGACCGCCAGCGCCACGCGCCTGGCCCTCGACGTCGGCGAGAAGGTCCGCGACGCTCGGGAAGCTGCGCGCCTCAGCCAGCGGGAGCTCGCCTCACGGATGGGCACGAACCAGGCGGCCGTCGGCAGGCTCGAGGCCGGCGGCGTCGGTGCCACCCTGACGACGCTCCACAGGGTCTCAGATGCGCTCAAGCTCACAGTCGATGTGAAACTGCGCCCGCAGGCACGGCGACCGTCGAGGTCCATCGAGTGGCGGCGGCGCATGATGTTCGAACAGCTTGGCGTCGACATCATGGGCGTACTCGCAGGCGGCGAACAGCTGGCAGAAGATCTCCTCGACGATCGTGAAGTCATCGACGTCTCGGCCCGCTACCGCCGCCAACGCTTCGTCGAGCAGCAACATGCCCTCATCGACGCGGTCGTTGTGGACGAGGCTCGCGCCGAGGTAGGCGAGCGTCGCGAACTCGAGTGACGAGTCACCGGACTCTCTTGCATGCGCCAGGGCGGCTCGGTAGTGCTGGTCCTTGGCCAGTCGATCCGATTCGAACATCCCCTGGTTGAGTGACACCCACCCGGTCTCCGGGCACGGGCCTTCGTCGGCGAGCAGCGAGATGGCGCGTGCGAACCATCCCTGCATCACCGCCCTGTCGCCGATGATGCTCATGTACATGTAGGCGAGGGTCCTGGCGATGCGGATCGCGCCGACGCCGTCCCCTTCGCGGCGGTACGCCTCGTACGCCGAAGCCCAGAGCTCGACCGCCGACGTGTAGTCATGGTCCAGGTACGCAGCCCGCGCCGAGCCCTCCAGCCCGGCCCCGCGCTGCTCCGTGGCAAGGACCGAGTCGAACACGCGACGAGCGGTAGCGCTGTCGCCAACTCGCAGCGCGGCGTAGCCCTCCTCGAGCAGCTTCCCCACTCCGATCACGCCTTCACGATCCTAGAGAGCACGGCAGCTCGAAGACCCGAGAACGGGACGGTCAGGCGCCGCTGGGGGGGGTGTCGAGCCGACCGGCCAGAAGGAGGTACCTCGGGTGCGCCACCGCCAACGCTCACGCAGGCGATCGCCTGACAGCGTGGGCGTCGGTTCGGTCAAGGTCGGTGATGAAGTGGGAGGCGGCTTCCATTCGTCGATCACCAGATGCACAGAGGTCCCGTGCCGTGGCGATGTCGCCCGCTTCGGCGGCGATGCGGGCCAGTGCATCGAGGGCGAAGACCTCGACGTGGGCGTCGTCGTTGACCCGGGCTTGGTCGAGGATCGTGACGAGACGTTCCTCGGCGCCGGGGATCCCGTCCTCGGCGTCCATCGCGGCCAGCAGGCATTCGCCGAGCGCGGCCTGCTCTCCACCTCCGGCGGCGCGGTGCCATGCGGCCGCCGTCTCGAGTGCCGTCCGCGCTCGTGCGACCTGCCCGAGTCCTCGGAGTACTCGGCCGAGATGCACTCGGGCGAGCGCGGCCATGCGTACGTCACCCGTGGCTTCGGCCTTGGCGACCGCGAGCTCCAGAGTGGCGGCACCAGCGTCGTAGTCGCCGGCCTGGCACTGCGCTCGTCCGAGATTGGCAACCTGGTACGCCTCCGTCTGCAGGAAGCCGAGACGTCGCGATGTCTCCGCCGCGCGACCGATGTGGAGGATGGCATCGTCGAACCGGCGCTGGAGGCGGGCCAGTTCGCCGATCGTCGCGTCGCGGCGAACGTGCAGCCACGGGTCGTCGACCGTTCGCAGGTAGTGCTCGACGCGACCGAGCGCGTCGACGCTGCGCTCCTGGTCACCGGCTGAGATCGCGGCTCTGGCGGCGAAGAGCCAGCTCGCGGCCTGATCCCACGCCCGATCCAGCCCGTCGTAGAGCGCGCTGCTGCGATCGGTCAGCTCCATCGCTCGGCGGAACTCGCCGTGATGCGACACGACGTAAGCAAGGTAGTAGCAGCAGCGCGCCTGCAGGTCGACATCATCGATCGCGTCAGCCAATTCGTTCGCCGCCGCGATGTGGTCGCGGGCAAGCTCGAGGTGACCGGTCGACGCTTCGATCCAGGCCGCGAGCAACAGGGCGCTCGCCCGGTCGCCGGCCGGGGCGGCGTCGCCGGCCGCATCGAGTGCTGCCCAGATCCGTTGTGCGCCTCTGCTGTCGCCGAGGACGACCCAGGCCCAGCCGAACCCGTTGACGATGCTGAGCGCGAGCAACGGGTCGTGCATGGCGCTCCAGGCCAATGCAACATCGATGTTCGCACGCTCGGCCCGGGCGAACGACAGAAACTCGGCTTGGCGACCGCTGCGCACACCTTGTGTGGAGGATGCGGCTGCGGCTGCGAACCATGAGGCGTGCGCGGAGAGGGCGCGGTCGGACAGCTCGGCGTCGGCCATCGCTTCGACCGCGAACGCACGAATGCTGTCGAGAAGGCGATATCGAGCGGGGGCACCCTCGTCGTCGACGATCACCAGTGAACGGATGGCGAGCCGGCCGACCACGTCGATCGCCGCGGCTACCGGGACATCGAGCGCTTCGAGGACGAACTCGACCGCCGGCAGGGGTGCGCCACCAGCGAAGGTGGCAAGGGCCCACAGGCCACGCTGGTCGTCGGGGAACAACAGGTCGTAGCTCCACCGGATCGTCGCCTTCAGTGCTCGGCGCCGTTCCGGTCGGCGGCTGGTCGGGTCGCGCAACACGTGGAAACGATCGTCGAGGCGGCGGGTGATCTCCTCGATCGACAACGTCTTCGTTCGGGCCGCGGCGAGCTCGATCGCCAGTGGCAGACCATCGAGCGAACGGCACAGGACGTCGAGGGCGTCGTCGGCCTCGCGGGCAGTCCGGTTCCTGCGCTGCGCTGTGGCACGCCGGGTGAACAGCTCGACGGCATCGGCGAGCGAGAGTGGGGCGAGCTCGAACACGACCTCACCGTCGACGTCGAGTGGCGTCTGGCTGGTGCACAGGATCCGCAGCCCGGGGGCGGAATCGAGGAGGCGAACGGCGAGCGTCGCCGCCGCGTCGATGACGTGTTCGCAGTTGTCGAGGATCACCAGGGCGGGGGTGGCCCTGAGCCGCTCGAACAGAGCCGCCTCGCCGCCGACGTTGACCGCGGCGACCAGCGTGTCGATCACGTCGTCTGGCGTCGCCGCGGTTTCGAGCCTGGCCAACCAGACCTCCCCGGGCCCGGTCCCGCTCGACAGGGTCAGCCTGCGGCCGGTCGCAATCGCTACGGCCGTCTTCCCGACACCTCCCGGCCCGACGATCTCGACGAGCCGCTCGCTGGCGAGCAGGTCGGACAGGGCGGCCACCTCCGTCTCACGTCCGACAAGCTCAGCCGACATCGAGGGCAGGTTCCCGCCCGGCGCGTCAGGCCCGGACGGTCGTACCGTGCGGGAGGGGAGGCCAAGCGACGGGTCATGGATCAGGATCTGTTGCTCGAGCTGCTGCAGACCCGGTCCAGGGTCGAGGCCGAGCTCGTCGGCCAGCTGGTTCCGGACCCGCTGGTAGGTCGCCAGTGCATCGGCCTGGCGCCCGGCTCGGTACAGCGCGGTGATCAGCAGCTCCCAGAGGCTCTCCTGGAACGGGTACGTCGCCACCGCGGCTTCCAGCTCACCGATCACGTCGCCGACGTCTCCGAGTCGCAGCCGCGCCAGGAACTGGGTTTCGACGAGTGTCATCCGTGCCTCTTCGAGCCGTGCCCGGTGCGGGTTCACCCAATCGCCGCCGGCGGCTTGAAGTACATCCCCGCGGTACATCCGCAACGTCGATGTGCACAGGTCGACGGCGCGGCGGTCTGCGCCTGCATCGAGCAGCCGGGACGCGGCAGCCGTGTCGCGCAAGACGACGAGCGCATCGACGTCGGACGGCTCGACGACGAGCCGGTAGCCGCCATCGCCGCTGGCGATCACGGGCGGATCGCCGAGCGCTCGGCGCAGCTTGGCGATCTTCGACTGCAGTGTGTTGCGGCGAGTCGTGACGGCCTCGGCCTCCCACAGGTCGTCGACGAGCCGGTCGGTGCGCACGAGCAGACCGGCGTCAAGCGCCAGGCGCACCAGCAGCTCCGATGACTTGCCGCCCGGGACCGGCACGAGCTCACTGTTGCGTCTGACCTCGAGAGGGCCGAGCAGCGAGATCTGCAGCACGTCGCGAGCGTACGACCCGCTCTAGAAGGGCTCCGGTCCGCGAGCTCGCGCAAGAGCGTCGGAGGCGATCCAGGCGACGATGAAGCTGTCCGGATAGTCGACCAGGTGGTCTCGGGCCAACGCATCGACGAGCTGGTGCTCCCCCCGGAGATGCGCACCCGCGATGGCAACCAGCTGCCTGTCACGACGAGCGGCGGCGTTGGCCAGCGCGCGGCCGATCCGCTCGGGATGCCATTCGAGGAGCGCGGCCACGGCGATCACCGTCGGCTCGCCGGCGGTGTCGGCGCGCGCCACGATCCAGGAGATCGCGTCCCGGTCACCGCCGATTGCTCGCCGGATCATCAGCTCGACGTTGTCGACGTCCTCGCCGTCTTCGATCATGCGGCCAGCGTGTACAACCCCGCTGACACTTGGCTGACCTGCGCGGGACGGAGGGTGCGCCACGTGTCAGCAGCGCGTCACGACGACCCCGCACCATCGGCGCCAACGGGCAGAACCGCTCGCACCGACCCCGAGGGGCAGGCAGAGATGAAGAGGGACACGACGAAGTTCAAGCTGTGGTGCCGGTGGCTGGGGACCTTCGTGGGGTTCCCGATGGCCGGTGTGGCAGCTCGTGCCGTCGCTGGCAACACCGATGACGTCGGCGCGGCGGCCATCGGCGGGCTGGTCGGCGGTACCGTGCTTGGCGCCGTCCAGGCGGTCATTGGAGGGATCCGGCCCGATGATCGGGTCCGCTGGATCGGTGCCACGGCGGCTGGTCTGGCGGTAGGACTCGCCGTCGGTGCCAATGTCGTTGGCTATCGAACCGACACCGCCAGCGTCGTCGCCATGGGCGCCATCAGCGGCGCCGCCGTCGGGATCGCCCAGGCGGTGTCGGTCCCGATGCGTCGGCTCGACCGAGCCCTCTGGGCCGCAGCCACCCCGGTCCTCTGGGCGTGTGGCTGGCTGATCACGTCGCAGGTGATCGTCGACGCTGACCGTCAGCACGCCGTCTTCGGTGCCTCGGGTGCCTTGACGGTGAGCGCACTCGCCGGCGTCCTGTACGCCGCACGCGATCGGCGCACGCAACCGACCGTCTCCCTCGTCGCCAGCTCGAGCGATCGGGTGGCTGCGTGATGGGCCGCCTCGGGCGTTTCGTGGTGCGCCGACGGCGCGCCGTCATCCTCGTGTGGGTTGCGGTCTTGCTCGTGACCGCCACCATCGGAAGCTCAGCGTTCTCGGTGCTGTCGACCGACTTCGGTGCCGGTACCTCCACGGAGTCAGGTCGGGTGGCCCAAGAGCTCGACGATCTGGCCGAGACCGGTGGCCAGATCGCCATCGTGGCCGGCGACGTCGATGTCGATGACCCGCAGGTGCAACGAGACCTCACCGCCGGCCTGGCGCCGATCGCTGCGCTGGACGGCGTGCTCGACGTGGCCGATCCCTGGTCCACCCAGGCTGACGCCCTCCGGGCCACCGACGGGCGAGCCGCGCTCGTGGTCGTCACCCTCGCCGGCGACCTGGACGAGGAGGACGAGCTCGCGTTGGCCCAGAAGGTCGAAGACCTGGCCCACGAGCTCGATGCTCCCGAGGTCCTGGTCGGCGGCAACGTGCTGGTCAGCGAGACGTTCGCCTCTGCATCGGAGAAGGACCTCCTGCGGGGCGAGACGATCGCCCTCCCCATCGCCATCCTCGTCATGGTGCTCCTGCTCGGCGGGCTGGTAGCGGGCAGCATGCCGTTGCTGGTCGCCCTCGGCGGGGTCATCACGACGCTCGCTGTCCTGGTCGGCGCCACGATGCTCGGTGACGTGTCGATCTTCTCCGTCAACGTGGTGAACATGCTGGGCATCGGCCTGGGCATCGACTACGGCCTGTTGATGGTGAACCGGTTCCGCGAGGAGCGAGGCCACGGCCTCGGCGTCCACGACGCGGTGGTGGCCACGATCACCTCGGCCGGGACGACGGTGGTCTTCTCCGCCCTGACGGTCGCGGTCGCGATGTCCGGGTTGTTCGTGTTCGGCGTGCCCTTGCTCACCTCGTTCGGCATCGCCGGACTCTCCGTGGTGCTGCTCTCCATGGCGGCCGCCGTCACCCTGCTACCGGCGACCCTGGCCGCCGTCGGTGGCCGCATCAAGCCCAGCATGCCCGTGCCCGACACCGAGGGCCGGTTCTACCGGCTGACCCGGTGGGTCCAAGGGCGGCCCCTCAAGGTCGGTGGTGCCGCGACGCTGCTCCTGCTCCTGCTGGGTGTGCCGTTCCTGAGCGCACGATTCGAGAACGGTGATGCCCGGACGCTCCCCCGCTCCTCCGAGGTCCGGGCCACGGCCCTGACGCTGTCCGATCGGTTCCCCGCCCGCGGCACCGATCCGGTCACCGTCATCGCCGGAACCGATGCCGGCGACCCCGCGTTCGTGGCCTGGCTCGCCGACGTCTCCGGGATGGCCGGGGTGGTCGGTACGTCAACACGACCGGGCACTCCGCAGGGGACCACGGTGGTCGACCTCGTCCCCGCCGGCACATCGCAAGGACCGCAAGCGACCGCCATCGTCGAACAGATTCGCGCCGAGCCCCCTGCCTTCGACGCCCAGGTGGGCGGCCCAGCGGCCGAGCTCATCGACGTCAAGGACAAGCTGAGCGCCCGCCTCCCGCTCGCCGCCGCGATGATCGTCCTGGCCACCCTGGTGCTGCTGTTCATGATGACGGGTTCGCTCGTCGTGCCCGTCAAGGCGGTACTGATGAACATCCTCAGCCTGGCGGCAAGCTTCGGCGCCATGGTGTGGATCTTCCAGGAAGGCCACCTCTCGGGTCTGCTCGGCTTCGATTCCGTCGGGGCCCTCGACCTTTGGATGCCCGTGCTGATCCTGATCTTCGCCTTCGGCCTGTCGATGGACTACGAGGTCTTCCTGCTCTCGCGCATCAAGGAGGTGCACGACCAGACAGGCGACAACGACCTCGCCGTCGCCGTCGGCCTCCAGCGCTCCGGACGGATCATCACCTCAGCCGCCGCGCTCATCGTCGTGGTCTTCGCCGGGTTTGCCGCGGGCGAGGTCCTGGCGGTCAAGCAGCTCGGCGTAGGCCTGGCCATCGCCGTGATCGTCGACGCCACGCTGGTGCGGACGTTGCTGGTTCCCGCGACCATGAAGCTGCTGGGCGAGCGCAACTGGTGGGCGCCCGCCCCGCTGCGCCGCTTCCACGACCGCTACGGGCTGCACGAGGCACCCTCTGCTCCGTCGACCACCCCGACGCCAGTGATCGTGGCGACCGACGAGCTGGTCTCGCGATGAGCCGCCGCGTCGTGTTCGGGACCGGCCGAGTCTTCCGCCGGTTGATGGACGTCGTCGACCCGAAGCTCGTCGACTCCATCGAGCACACCGCTGGTCAACTCGACGGGGTCCAACGCGTCGGATCACCACGGCGACGCCCCAGCAGCCATGAGGGCGACGAGCAGACCGACCACCCCGCAGGTCAAGGATGCCAGCACCGTGCCGAGGCCCGCGGCACCCAGGAAGGCCACGATCGGCGCGGCGCAGCACACCGCGCACGCGGCGACGCCGACCCCGACGACGGCTGCTCCGTCGCGAGGCTTCATGCCGGCGCCCCGAACACGGCGTGGACGATCGGGAGGGCGTCGTCGGGAGCGCGGACTTCCAGCGCGACGCCTCGACCATCGATGGTGAGCGCGAAGGAGAAGAAGCCGCAGCAGTCCTGCTCGGCAATCGCCAGCCGGGCCACCTCGTCGACCGGAGCCCCGGCATCGAGCGCGAGACGGACACCACCGTCGATGCCCCACCGGGCCGTCACGAAGCCGAGCAGCCGGTGCCAGTCCTCCAGGCGACCCGGCATCGACTCGGCGGCCAACGTGCAGGCGATGGCCG
>CAZTVJ010000199.1:0-5466 GCA_964616935.1 uncultured Acidimicrobiales bacterium
GCCTCGCCCTTGCCGGTTCGCTGTTCCCCGCGTCGACGCTCGTGGGCTACGAGACCGGCGAAGCCCTCGTCGCCGCCCAACGCCACGGGTTCGAGATCGCAGGTCCGTTGCGCGTGTGGATCCGGGACGGCTGACGGCGCGGCGGCGGGGTGGAACCGAGTGGAGCGTCGATGGCTACCATCGCCTCATGGCGGCAACCGCGCAGGTGAGCACCGACGAGGTCATCGCAGAGGTGCTGTTGGACCAGCCCGCGGTGGCCGAGCACCTGGCCGAGGCGAACGACGCGGCGTGGGCCGCCTCTGATCCGGTGCTGCTCGAGCTGTGCCGCCTGAGGGTGGCGATGCTCCTCGGTTGCGACGCTGAGCTGCGAATGCGGACCGGAGCGGCGCGCGGTGCCGGCCTCGACGAGACGACGATCGCCGAGCTGGCCCAGTGGTCCACGTCGCCCCGGTTCGGTCCTCGTGAGCGTGCCTGCCTCGCCTTCACCGAGCACTACGTGATCGACGTGGCCACGCTCGACGACGACCTCGCCCGTGCCGTCGCCGACCAGCTCGGCGCGGAGGGGCTGGCCAACTTCGTGAGCGCGTTGCTGGTCGTGGAGCAGCGCCAGCGACTCCGGCTCGCCTGGGAGCGCCTGGGCCTCACCCAAGGAGCGTCGGCTTGATCCGTGAGGCCCGCATTCCGAGTGGCATCGGCGCTGCGAAGCCCCTGCGCCGTGCGCTCGGCGCGTGGCAAGCGGCGGTGGTCCGTCTCGACACGGTCGACCCGATCACCACCGAGCTCGTCCGCCTGCGCTGTGCTCGGCACCACGACTGCCACACCTGACTGTCCGTGCGCCTGGCAGTTGCCAAGCAGGAGGGACTCGACGAGACGACGATCGCCAAGGTGGATCGGTACGAGGCGAGCGACCTCGACGAGCGGCACAAGGCGGCACTCCGGCTGGCCGACGCGCTCATGACCCAACCCGGTGCCATCGACGCCGAGCTCCGGCGTCAGCTCAGCGAGCACTTCACGCAGCCGCAGATGATCGAGCTGACCGTCGACGTGATGAAGTGGAACTACCAGAAGGTGAGCGTCGCCCTCGGCATCGACGACGAGGTGCGCCCCGGCGAGCTCACGGACCTGGTGTTCGACGCCAACGGCGACTGGGTCCGCCCAAGCTGAGCGGGTCAGCGACAGGCCCCCATGACCTGCCGCTGACCACTCCTGCGACGACTACACGCGAGCGGTGAAGAACTCCTTGACGTTCTTGTCGGCCAGCACGTGCCACGCCACGAAGGCGTAGATGATCACGGAGCCGATGCCTTCGTACCAATGCGACTTGTCGAACGACACGAAGGCCCAGACGGTGCCGACCAGTCGAAGGGCGACGATCACGCCGACGAGGATCCGGGCGATCGGGCTGCCCTTCCAGAGCATGAGGCCGACCAGGATGGCGATGGCACCCACCACGATCAGCAAGATCCCGAACCAGGTGACCTCGCTCTTCGTGGCCTTCAGCTCGACGAGCAGGTTGACGTCACTGCGGTTGGCGATGCTGAGGATGCCTCCGATGATGTCCATCACCCCGCCGATGATGACGAGGACGGCAATGAGGCTGATGCCGAAGGGCCGGTGCCGGACGTTGGTAGCCATGGTCACTCCCAGGTGTTGTGAGGCGCGCGCAAGGTACCAGAGCGACCACCAACAGTGCCGGGATGGCGCGACGGGCCGTGCGCCGTCGGAACGGACGCCGCCGGCCGTAGCATGGCCTGCGAAGGAGGTACGCAGTGCTGGTGTTCTGGCTCGTCCTGGGCGTCGTGCTCCTGGTCGTCGAGCTGACCCACTTCGGCTTCTTCGCCATCTTCGCCGCCGTCGGCGCGCTGGCCGCAGCGCTCGTCGCCCTGGTCCTGCCAGATGCCGTCGCCCTCCAGGTGATCGTGGCGGTCGTGGTGGCGGGCGTGGGGATCCTCGCGTTCCGCCCGATGATGCGCCGGGCCATGCACCAGCGTCACGACTCCCCGTCGGCCCGCGGCGTCCACGGAACCCTTGTCGGTGAGGAGGTCCTGACGCTCGACGCCGTGGGCGACGTCACCGCGCTCGGCCACGTTCGCCTGGCTGGCGAGCGATGGCTCGCCGTGAGCGGCTCGGGGCGGAGCATCCCGGCCGGCAAGCGCGTCGTCGTCACCGACGTGCAGGGGACCACGCTCGTGGTCTGGCCCGTCGAGGGCGAGTCGGGCTACGTCGACCTCGAAGATCCCGCACCTGAACAGCTGCCCGAGCGGGCGGAAGGAGAGTCGTCGTGATCGTCGCCATGAGCACCGCGGGCATCGTCAGCCTGGTGATCGCGGGCCTGATCGTGGTGGTGCTGCTGCTCGCGCTGCGGCAGTCCGTCAACATCGTCCAGCAGGGTCAGGTCGGGGTGGTGCAACGCCTCGGTGAGTACCGCAGGACGCACGAGCCGGGCCTCGTCATCATCGCCCCCTTCCTCGACACGCTGCGCTCGGTGGACATGCGCGAGATCCCGGTGACGGGAGATCGCCAGGACGTGATCACGCGCGACAACGTGGTCGTCACGGTCAACGCCACGATCTTCACCCAGGTGGTCGACGCCAAACAGGCGCTGTTCAGCGTGAAGAACTTCGACATCGCCATCGATGCGCTGGCCCGAACGGCCCTGCGCTCGGTCATCGGCACGCTGTCGCTCGACCAGGCACTGTCCGAGCGTGAGCGCATCAACACCGACGTCCAGGAGCAGATGGAGGCGGTCACCGACAAGTGGGGCATCCGGATCAGCCGCATCGAGATCGTCGAGATCGCGCCGCCGCCGCAGATCCTCCTGGCGCTCGCGCTGCAGAAGCAGGCTGACCAGGAGAAGCGCGCTCGGATCCTGCAGTCGGAGGGCCAGCAGCAGTACGCCATCAACGTCGCCGAGGGTGACGCGCAGGCGTCGGTTCGTGCGGCACAGGGCGAGCGACAGGCGGCCATCCTGCGAGCCGAGGGCAACCGGCAGGCCGCCATCTTGGAGTCCGAGGGGCGGGCGCAGGCCATCGAGACCGTGTACGAGGCGATCCGCAAGGCCGACCCTGACGAGACGCTGGTCGCCATCCTCCAGCTGGACACCCTGGCCAAGTTCGCCGAGAGCGACAACGCCAAGGTCGTCGTGCCCTACGAGAGCGTCGCCCTCATGGGCGCGGCGCACGCGCTGCGCAACGTGCTGGGTGCAACGGCGACGAACGGCGCTGAAGCCGCCGCCGTCGCGGCCGTCACTCCGCTCGCCTGAGGACCGTCGCCGAGCGTGCGTGCGAGGTTGGGCTCACGGCTCCCCAGCCGACAGCACGGCCGGCACCCACTCGAGCAGCCGCTCGCGCAGGACGTCGCCCGAGCGGGCCAGGAGGTGGCCGTCGCCGGGTAGAACCACCAGCTCACCCGTGCCGGCGATGTCGCGCACGATGGCAGAGGCGTCGAGCGGAAGGATCTCGTCCCGGTCACCGTGGAACAGGAGCAGCGGTCGCCCGTCCAGCCCGCCGGCCACCTCGCAACCGGCCGATTGGGTGGCAAACGTGACGACGCCCGCGACGAACTGCGGGAGGGCGACGGCGACGCGAACGGCGACGGCCCCACCGAAGGAGTGGCCGGCCACGACGACCCGCTCGGCACCGTTGCCGACCGCCAGCTGCACCGCTGCGGCCACGTCGAGGCTGCAGGCGTCGAGATCGTTCGGCCGCCGATAGCTGACCCGCAGCATGCCGATGCCTCGCTCGTCGAGATCGAGGCCGAGAGTGTGGAACAGGCCGCCGGCGGGGCCGAGCAGACCACCCATCGCCCCGCCACAGGCGACCACGGCGGTGGTCTCCGAGCCACTGCCGTGCCACAAGACGGTGAGCAGCCCCCGCATCGTGTAGAGCTCCAGGTGGCGCAGCCGCGGCGTGATCGCGACCTCCTGGTTGGCCAGGACAGCCAGGGCTTGCAGAGGCGTGGGCGTCGGTGCGCCACCACCAATCTGACTCGGGTCCTCCACCGCTTGTACTCTACAAATGCCATGGATGTCGGGGCCCGAGAGCGGGTAGATCTCACGAACGAGGAGGAGCGCGTCCTCGCGCTCCGCATCGGCACCGCCTGGAAGGAGCTGCGCCGCGGCGCGGCCATGGCGATCCTGCGCGATCACCTCTTCGGCGCGGGCAAGGACGCGCTCGAACCTGGTCAGGTCGACACGCTCGATCTGTTGGCCCTGCAGCCGGCGTGGCGCATGTCCGACCTCGCCGATGCGCTCCGGGTCGACCCGTCCACCGCCACGCGCGCCGTGCAGCGCCTCGAACGGGCCGGTCTCGCCGAGCGTCATGCGTCCGCCGACGACGGACGTGTGGTGATGGTGTCGCCGACGGCGCTCGGCCTGCGTCGCCATGACGCCATCGCCATCCGCCGTCGCGAATCCATGTCCACGCTGCTCGCCGAGTTCACCCAGGACGAGCGCCGGGAGCTCAGCGACCTGATGGAACGCCTCGTCGTCTCCCTCGACACGTTTGCCCAAGGGCTGGTCGACACCGGCGAGTGAGTCTCGCGAGTGCCCGGTTAGGGTGACTTCGATGGCGGACCAGGCCCGCTTCGAGGCACTCGCGATGGAGTTCATGCCGGCGCTGTACTCCGCCGCGCTCCGCATGACGCGCAACCCGGCCGACGCCGAGGACCTGGTGCAGGACACCTATCTCCGGGCCTACCGGGGCTTCGGTGGCTTCGAAGAGGGGACGAACCTGCGCGCCTGGCTCTACCGCATCCTGACCAACGCCTACATCAACACCTATCGAGCCAAGCAGCGTCGCCCGGAGGAGTCCGACCTCGACGAGGTGGAGGACCTCTACATCTACCGCCGCCTCGGCGCGCTCGAACAGGCGATGGCCGGCCGCAGCGCGGAGGACGAGCTGATGGCCTGGTTCACCGATGGCGAGGTGAAGGACGCGCTGGAGGCCCTTCCCGAGCAGTTCCGGTTCGCCGTGTACCTCGCCGACGTCGAGGGGTTCTCCTACAAGGAGATCGCGGAGATCCTCGACGTACCCATCGGCACCGTGATGAGCCGGCTCCACCGGGGAAGAAAGGCCATGCAGAAGCAGTTGTACGAGTACGCCGTGGCTAGAGGGCTGGTTGGCGGCGAGACGGCTTCGAGCGCGATGGACGCTGTGGAGCCAGTACCGGAACAGGCGACGCATGGCTGACTGCGAAGAAACCCTACGGGAGCTGGAGACCTTCCTCGACGGCGAGCTGTCGCACGAGGATCTCTCGCACGTCCGTCGCCACCTCGAGGGCTGCATGGACTGCCTGCAGGTCTTCGATTTCCATGTCGAGCTGCGCACCGTCATCCGGGCGAAGTGCCAGGAGCACGACGTGCCTCCCGGGCTGATGGCCCGGGTGCGTTCGTGCTTCGGCGACGAGGTGACCGGGCCGCCCCCGGCCGGCCTGCTCCCGCCCGACCAGGGCCGCCCACTCCTCTAG
>CAZTVJ010000200.1:0-7248 GCA_964616935.1 uncultured Acidimicrobiales bacterium
TGACCCAGTGGGACGGCGAGACGCTGGTCACCAAGCAGCTCGTCTTCTCCGGCCTTGACCTCATCGCCGGGACCGAGCTGAAGCCCGGACCGTAAGCAGCTACCCGTAGTACCCGGGGCGGAGCGACTTCGTCGCTCCGCCCCGAACCATCATCCGGTGAGCACGCCTTCGTTGGGGGACGCATGAAGGATCCGATCTTCTTCCTGTTGCTCGGCCTCGGGCCGGGCGCGCTGTTCGCCATGATCGGCGCCAGCATGGTGGTGGCCTACAAGGGCTCGGGTGTCATCAACTTCGCCCAGCCGGCCATGGCCCAGTTCGTGGTGTTCGAGTTCATCTCGCTCCGTCAGTCCGGCAAGCTCTTGCTGCCCTGGGTCGACTTCCTGCCCACTTCGTGGCTGAACATCCCGGTCGAGATCGGCGTCAGTGACGGGCCCGTCGGGTTCTGGCTGGCCTTCGTGCTCGCCATGCTGATCGCGGTGCTGCTCGGCCTCATGGTGCACTTCCTGGTGTTCCGGCCGCTGCGCAACTCGGCACCGCTCGGCAAGGTGATCGGCTCCGTCGGCATCCTCACCTACCTCACCGGCGTGATGGAGCTGAACTTCAAGTTCCTGAACAACCCCAACCCACGCGACATCGTGCCGGCCGAAGGGCTTCGCAACTTCCTGTGGCTGGGCGACAACCGGGTCTTCGCCCGCAGCAACCTCTACCTCCTGGCCATCGCCCTGCTCGTCGGCTTCGCGCTCTGGGCGCTCTACCGCTACACCCGCTTCGGCGTCGCCACCCGCGCTGCGGCGAGCAACGAGAAGGGGGCCGTGCTCCTCGGCTACTCGCCCGACAAGCTGGCCGCCGCCAACTGGGTGCTGGCCTCGATCGTCGGTGGCTTTGCCGCCATCATCGTCGGGCCCTTCGGTGGCTCCCTCTCGTCCATCCAGCTCACCGCACTGCTGGGCTTCTTCCTGGCCGCCATGCTCATCGGGCGGCTGTCCTCGCCCATGCTGGCCACCGTTGGCGGCCTCGGGCTGGGCATGATCACGACGTTTACCGCGAGCTGGCTCATCGCCCAGTCGTGGTTCCCCCAGTGGTTCCGCACCGGCATCACCACGGCCATCCCCCTCATCGCCATCGTGGTGGTGCTCTTCGTCACCGGCAAGAAGCTGCCGATCCGGGGCACGGTAGAGGAGCGGCGATTGCCGCTCGCTCCCTACCCGAAACGGATGGTGCCGCACACCATCATCTGGAGCACCGTGGTGATCCTCCTCGCCTTCTTCGGCAAGGACCTGGTCGACGGCGTGTTCCCCTTCGCTCTCCAGACCGGCCTCATCACGGCCATCCTCGTGCTGTCCTACGTGGTGCTCACCGGCTACGTCGGGCAGATCTCCCTGGCCCAGCTCAGCCTGGCGGGCGTGGCCGCCTTCGTCATGGCCCGCATGATGGCGGACAACACCTCCACGTCCATCAACCCGTTCCCCGTGAGCGGCCCCGCACTCATCTGGATCGTTGCCATGGTGCTCGGCATCCTGGTCGCCATCGCCGTCGGCCTCATCGTGGCCATTCCGGCCCTGCGCATACGCGGGGTACAGCTGGCGGTGGTCACCATCGCCGCCGCCATCACGATCCAGGCGTTGTACTTCGAGAACGAGAAGCTCACCGGGCTGCGAGCGGGCGCCCCGGCCGAGGTGAAGAAACCGTTCCTCTTCGGCCTCGACATCGGCTCCACCGGTGACGCCGGCTTGACGAACAACCCGGCCTTCCTGATCTTCTGCCTGGTCATGCTGGTGGCCTCGTGCTGGTTCGTCGCCAGCATCCGGCGATCCGGAACGGGGCGGCGCTTCCTGTCCGTGCGGGCCAACGAGAGGGCCGCCGCTGCTGCCGGCGTCAACGTGCCCCGCACGAAGCTGCTGGCCTTCGGCATCAGCGCCGGGCTCGCCGGTCTGGCCGGCACGATGTTCGCCTTCCAGTTCAACAACGTGTCGTCGGCCAGCTTCCTGTTCGGCCTTGGCCTCACGGTGCTGGCCTTCTCCTACCTGGCCGGGATCACCAGCATCAACGGCGCCATCATCGCCGGCATGCTGGCACCGGCCGCCGTGATCACGGTCGTCAGCGCCTACCTCTTCAAGGGTGCCGAGATCGAGCTGTACGTGCCGGTCGTCGGCGGCATCAGCCTCATCGTCACCGCCATCATCCACCCGGAGGGCATCGCGCCCTACTTCCAGCCCGTCATGCGCTACGGCGGGACTTGGCTGGTCAACGCCCGAGGTCCGGAGTGGCTCAGCTTCCTCAAGCGGTATGTCCCCTGGATGGTGGGTGGCTGGGTCGCGGCCTTCATCATCTTCCCACTCCGGGTCAGCAGCTACCACAAGTTCTGGATGCCCTTGGTGGGCGTCATCCTCACCATGCTGTTCATCCGCCCCATCGTCCTGGGCATCTACGGGGCCATCAAGGGCAAGCCCCGAGCCGCCATCCCCGGGCATGAGGGCGACCATGCCGCCGCCGAGCGCGGCCTGCCACCGCCCGGTGAGGTCGCCGGCGCCGTTCACGCCGAGAGCGCGGAGGTGATCGGATGAGCCTGCTCCAGACGAGAGGGCTCACCGTCACGTACGGCGGGCTCAACGCCAACGACCAGGTGGACATCGACGTGGAGGCGGGCCGCCTCACCGGCCTCATCGGCCCCAACGGCGCCGGCAAGACCACCTTCATCGACGCCATCACCGGATTCACCAAGCCGTCCGGCGGGGTCATCACCTTCAACGGCCAGGAGATCAACGACGTCACGCCCGACAAGCGGGCCCACCTCGGGTTGTCGCGCACGTTCCAGTCGCTCGAGCTGTTCGAGGATCTGACGGTGCGGGACAACCTGCTCGTGGCGGCCGAACGGCCCAGGTGGTACTCGCCGATCGTCGACGTGTTCCACCCCACCCGCAAGGACCCGGCGCTGGAGGAGCAAGTCGACTGGGCGCTCAGCGTCATCGGCCTGCAAGACATCGGCGACCGGTTGCCCAGCGATCTCAGCCATGGCCAGCGCAAGCTGGTTGGTGTCTCCCGGGCCCTCGCGGCCAACCCGAAGGTGATCCTGCTCGACGAGCCCGCCGCAGGTCTCGACACCACGGAGTCCCAGGTGCTCGGCAGTCACCTCCGCAAGTTCCTGGAGCGAGACATCACCGTCTTCCTCATCGACCACGACATGGGCCTCGTGCTCAACGTGTGCGACTACATCTACGTGCTCGACTTCGGTCGCATCATCGCCCACGGCACCCCGTCCGAGATCCGGGCCGATCCGGCCGTCATCGGGGCCTACCTCGGCGAGCACGCGGGCGAAGAGCAGGCCAGGGAGGGCCACGACGTGAGCGAAGTGCATCACGCCCACGTGGCGGGAGAGGACCACGCATGATGGAGACCGCGCTAATCGACGTGAAGGGCTTGGCCGCCGGCTATGGCGGCGCCCCGGTCGTGCGAGACCTCAGCCTGCGCGTGCTCCCGGGGGAGGTCGTGGCCCTGCTGGGACCCAACGGTGCCGGCAAGACCACGACGCTGCTCACCATCTCGGGCATCCTGCGCCCGCTCGCTGGCGAGATCGACGTCCTCGGCGAACCCGTCCTCGGCGGCCGCGCCTACAAGGTGGCCCGGCGTGGCCTGGCCCACGTGGCCGAGGACCGCTCGCTCTTCTTCGACCTCACGGTGTACGAGAACATCCGCCTCGGCCTGCGCGGAGGGCGCGCCGAGCGGGGCCCGGCCTACGACCAGGCGATGGAGATGTTCCCGGCGCTCGCGCCCCTGAAGAACCGCCGGGCGGGCCTGCTGTCCGGCGGCGAGCAGCAGATGCTGGCCATGGCGCGGGCCCTCGTGTCGAAGCCGAAGGTGCTGCTGGTCGACGAGATGAGCCTCGGCCTCGCTCCCATCATCGTGGAGCGGATGTTGCCGATCGTGCGCCGCATCGCCGACGAGACCGGGACGGGCGTGCTCATCGTCGAGCAGCACGTGGGGATGGCGCTGGCCGTCGCTGACCGGGCCTACGTGCTCAACCACGGCACGCTCATGATGGAGGGCGATGCCAAGGAGCTGGCCTCCCGGCGCGACATGCTCGAGGTGAGCTACCTCGGCGAAGCGGCGTTGTGATCGGTACGGGTGGGGTGGTAGCACCCGACCCGTGACCGCGTCACCAACCACCCCCACACCATGACCACCTGGCTCCTCTACGCGCTCATCGGCACCGGCAGCGGCGCGGTCTACGCCGCCATCGCCATGGGCACGATCATCACCTTTCGAGGCTCGGGCGTCGTCAACTTCGCCCAGGGTGCCATGGCCACGTTTCCCGCTCTCGTGTTCCTCGAGCTGAGAGAGAACGGCGTGCTGGTCCTTCCCCTCCTCGGACCGCTCAGCCGCCTCGACCTCGGTGGGCCGATGGCGGTCGTTCCGGCGTTCATCCTCGGCGTCCTCGTCGCCGCGCTCATCGGCCTGTTGGCCGACCTGCTCATCTTCCGCCACCTGCGCCACTCCACCCCGCTCGCCATGGTGATCGCCTCCGTCGGCCTCAGCACCATCCTCATCGGGCTCTCGGTCATCCAGTTCGGTGCCGCTCCCCGCACCGGTCCACCGATCCTGCCGGCCGACGTCATCACCATCTTCGGCCGCCCGGTGCCGCAGGACCGCTTCTGGTTGACCGGCCTGGTCATCGTGACCGGAGTCGTCTTGTGGGCCGTCTACAAGTACACGACCTTCGGGCTGAGCACCTTGGCCGCCGCCAGCAACGAACGAGGCGCCGAGATGCTGGGCTACTCCCCCCGTCGCCTCGGGGCCCTGAACTGGGTGATCGCCGCAGTCATCGCCGGGGCCGCCGGCATCCTGGTGACCCCCGTGCGCGGTGTCGGCCCGTACAACTACAGCGCGTACCTCGTTGCCGCGCTGGCTGCGGCATTGGCGGCCCGCCTCAAGTCGTTCGGCATCGCCATCGCCGGCGGCATCGCCATCGGCATGTTCGCCGGCCTCTCGGTGCACCTCGTGTCCACCCGCCAGGTGCCCGACATCTTGGCCGGCGGTTTCGAGACCGTGGTGCCGTTCGTCGTCGTCGTCGGGGCGCTGGCGCTGTTTGGCGCCTCGCTGCCCGGGCGCGGCGCCGTGGGCACGGAGCGCAACCCGAAGGCGCCGCACCCACGCTTCAACTGGGTCGTGATCATCGGGTCCGGTCTCGCCGCCATCGCCGTGCTGGGGTGGGCGGAGTCCGGCCTGCGCCTGGCCACCATCGAGACGCTCATCCAGGTGGTGCTGGTGCTGTCCATCGTGCTGCTGGCCGGCTATGTCGGCCAGGTCACGCTGGCCGAGCTCACCTTCGCCGGCTTCGCCGCGTTCATGCTCGCCCGCTTCGCGGGCCAGCACGACCTGCCGTTCCCGCTCAGCCCCATCCTCGCCATCGCCTTCACGACCCTGATCGCCACGATCATCAGCGTCCCGGCCGTGCGCATCCGCGGCATCCAGCTGGCCATCGTCACGGTTGTCGCTGCCACGGCCATCGAGGAGACGTTGTTCCGAAGTCCCAGCTTCACCGGTGTCGGCGGCGTGGCCAGCGTGCCGCGGCCGAAGATCTTCGGCCTGAACCTCGGCATCCTCCCCGAGGGGCGGGGCGGCGGCTACCCCAACAAGGCCTTCGGCTTCTTCGTGCTGATCGTCGTCATCGGGTGCGCGCTGTTCGTCGCCAACCTGCGTCGCTCCTCCGTCGGTCGCCGGATGTTGGCGGTCCGGGCCAACGAGCGCGCCGCGGCCGCCAGTGGCATCAACGTGCCGAGGACCAAGCTGGTCGGCGCCGCGATGGGCTCGTTCCTGGCCAGCACCGCTGGCGTGCTGATGGGGTACAAGTTCGTCGACTTCTCCAACGCCGGCTTCGAGGCGTCTCGCGGCCTGGCCGTGGTCGCCCTCGCCTACATCGGCGGCATCGCCACGGTCGGCGGCGCGTTCGTGGCCGGCATCATTGCTCCGGCAGGCGTGTTGTTCACGCTGCTCGGCTCGAGCTCCTCCGAGGCCCAGCTGCTGTTCTCCGGGATCGGGCTGATCGTCGTGGCCATCTGGATACCGGGGGGCATCGCCAGCGCGCGCGACCCACTACGGCGCTGGTGGGGCCGCACCGCGGCCACCGTGCGCGCCCGCCCACCGGACGACGACAGCGAGATCAAGGAGGACATCGACCTCTGGATGCGCCCCGAGCCCGACGACGACCAACCGGCCGCTACCGGATCGGCACGGCCACCCTCCGGCTGACCGGCACGGGCGCCACTCCCCCGACTCGCGCTAGGTGATCTCGCCTCGGCGCATGATGACGTGGTCGATGATGCCGTAGTCCTTGGCCTGCTCGGCGCTGAACCAGCGATCCCGGTCGGAGTCGATGTTCACCTGCTCCACCGTCTGGCCGGTGTGCTGGGCGATGAGCTCGGCCAAGAGCTTCTTCGTGTAGGCCATCTGCTCGGCCTGGATGGCGATGTCCGACGCCTGGCCCCGGAGGCCGCCGAGGGGCTGGTGCATCATGATCCGGGCGTGAGGCAGCGAGTACCGCTTGTCCTTCGCGCCGGCGCCCAAGAGGAACTGACCCATGGAAGCGGCGAGGCCCATGCACATCGTGGCCACGTCGCACGACACGAACTGCATGGTGTCGTAGATGGCCATGCCCGCCGTGACCGACCCACCCGGCGAGTTGATGTAGAGCCAGATGTCCTTCTGCTGGTCCTCACCCTCGAGGTACAGCAGCTGGGCGGCGATCATGTTGGCGATGTCGTCGTTGACGTCCGTACCGAGGACGACGATGCGGTTGCGCAGCAGCCGGTTGAAGATGTCCATCCGGGTGTCGGGGATGTTGCCTTCGAAGGCACGGAGCGGCGGGGCGAGATCGGGCATGTCTCGGAGGCTACCGTCCCGCCACCTCAACCCATCTGACGCGGGTTCACCCTCACAACGCGGGTCAACTCGCGTCAGATCGAGCGTGGGGGCTGGTGGCCGGTGAACAGGACGGCCACTCGCTCGCCGTCATCCACCTCACCCCGGATGGCAAGGAGACCCGCCAGCCCGGCCGAGCCGGTGGCGCTCACGTCGATGCCAGTGGCTTGCCGGGCCAGCTCGTGCGCCTCGACGATCTGGGCCTCGGTGGCGACGACGGGCGCTCCCCCGCTGCCGGCCATGCCCTGCACGACCCCGAGCCAGTCGTAGGTCTCGTCGTCGAGGATGCCGACCGCCAGCGAGCGGGGCTCCTCCTCCCAGGGCCACATGCAC
>CAZTVJ010000201.1:0-8170 GCA_964616935.1 uncultured Acidimicrobiales bacterium
CGACGTCGGCGGCCCCGATGCCCCAGCGCTGGCAGGCCACCACGAGGAAGCCGACCGGGCCGAGGTCGTGGCCGTGCAGCACGAAGTGGCGCCGGTACCCGCGCAGCGCGGCTCCGAGCACGTCCTCGAAGTGGCGGGCGAGCCCTGGGTCGTCGAGGGCGGTGAGGTCGACGTCCTGGAGCGACAGGTTCTCGGCCTCCAGCTCGGCCCGCTCGGTCGTCTCCCAGGTGCGGATCACCTCACGCCAGGGCTGGTCGTCGAGGGTGGACCGGGCTCGCTTGGCCCGGCGGCGCAGCTCGGGGTGCACCTTGAACGCCAGCTTCAGAGCGAACGCGGGCGGCGGCTTCCGCGTCGGTCGGTCCGGGGCGATGAGCGGCCGGAGCCGCGAGTAGAAGTAGCCGTTCACGAAGCGCCCGTCGAGCATGTCGGCTGGCATGCCGAACTCGGCGAACAGCTCCCGAGTGCCGTCGCGCATGCCGGACGCCTGGAGCTGCTGGGCGATCGGTGTCATCGAGCCGAGGCAGTGGGACAGATCGAGCTCCCAGTGGCCTGGCCCGGGCGGCTCCCACGTGATGTCGGTCATGGCTTCCTCCTGGTCGTTCGAGGTGTCGTTCGAGGGGTCGTTCGAGGTGTCGTTCAGCGCTGCTGCTCGTCCCGCGTCGCCCGCACCAGCGCCTGCACCGCCCAGGTGAGCTCGGCGGCGACCTGGTCGGGGAGCATCTCCTGGCGCTCGACCAGATCCAGGATGGCCACCGACGACGTGAACGTCGTGATGAGCCGGACCAGCCGGTCGCCGTCCGGGCTGGTGGGGTCGACACCGGCGATCGCCAGCGCGTCGCGCACCGCGGCCAGGCTGCGCGGCAAGCGCCGGCGGCGGATCTCACGGCCCAGTGGGGAGGCCATCTGGGCCTGCACCAGCGCCGACCATGCTGCGAACGAGCGGGCGCTGTGCCGCAGGAACGCCTCGAGATCGTCGACGGTCGCCGGTGGCCCGCCGAGCTCGAGGAACTGGTCGGCGATCTCCGAGCCGCCTTCGATCAGGGCTTCCTTGGAGGGAAAGTAGCGGTAGACGGTGGCCACCGACACCCCGGCACGGCGGGCCACGGCCGGCATCGACAGCGTCGCGGGATGTTCCTCGACGAGCAGCTCACCGAGGGCCTCCAAGATGCGCCGACGGGTGTCGGCGCGATGCGCCTCCCGCAACGTCGAGGCTCCGTTGACCACCATCATGACATGATTCATCTCATGATGAGTCGGTTCCTGTCAAGGCATCCCCGAGGGCTACGGTGCGCTCCATGACGGTCATCAAGATCAACGCCATCACCGTGGCGGCCGGCTCGGGCGAGGAGCTGGCGCGGCGGTTCGCATCTCGCATCGGCGCGGTCGACAGCCAGGACGGCTTCGAGGGCTTCGAGCTGCTCCAACCGACCGACGAGCGCAACACCTGGCTGGTGGTCACCCGCTGGCGAGACGAGGAGACCTTTCAGGCGTGGGTGGCGTCGCCGTCGTTCGCTCATGGGCACCGGGGCGCGTCGGCTCCGCATGGCGCCGAGCAGCGGCCCGTTGCCATGGAATCCGAGCTGTGGTCGTACACGGTCGCTCAGGTGGCGGCGCCGAAGTAGCCTGAGCACGGCGGCGAAGGGAGTCCAGGCGATGAAGCGCATCCTGCCGGTCGACGAGCTGGCTCGTGATCAACGGTTCCAGCGCATGCGGATCGAGGACGTCGTCTTCGATCCCCGCAACGCGAACACCGAGGCGCAGCGGGTCAACACCTTTGCGCCGAGCTACGAGAACTCCTCCGACAACGCCCGCAGCCTGATGCATGGCATCTTCGTCGGCGAGATCCAGGCGCTCGAAGGCGCGGGGCGCACGTGCTGGGACTTCGACACCGGTGCCGGGCGCGAAGAAGCGCCGTTCGCCTTCAAGCTGGACATGGCCCGCCAGTGCTGGGACGAGGCCCGCCACGTCGAGATCTCCTGCAAGCTGGCCGACCACATGGGCTCGGACATCGGCGAGTTCGCCGAGCAGACGCTGCTCTACGAGGCGGCCTGCAACCCGGATCCGGTGCTGCGGCTCACGGGTGTCAACCGGGCCTTGGAGGGCCTGGCCATCGACGTCTTCAAGGCCATGAAGGACTTCGGCGCCGAGCTGCGCGACCCGGTGCTCGAGTTCTGCGAGGACTGGATGCTGGCCGACGAGGTCACCCACGTGAAGATGGGCTCGGACTGGCTCCGGCGCATCACCGCCGGCGACCCCGATCGCCTGAAGCAGGCGCTCGACTTCCAAAAGGCGGTCGACAAGCTCTTCAGCTTCGGTGGCTTCCGCGGTGAGCAGGAGGAGAACCCCATCCACCTGGCCCGGAACTTCCGTCGCCTCGCGGGGTTCACCGACGACGAGATCAGCGAGCTGGTCGACATCGCAGCCGAGGCGTACGCCGAGGCGCAGGCCCGCTCCCAGGCCGCGCTCATCGCCTGAGGCGGCCTGCCTGTACGCCCTGCTGCTCCTCGAGCTCCACACCTCCTGGTCCTGGTTCGTCATCATCGGCAACGGCCTGGCCGGTGTCTGGGCTCTGGCGGCCGCGTGGCTGCCCGCCCTGCGAACGCGAGCGCTCTGGTGGTTCACCGGAGTGGTCGAGGTGGCGGTCTTCGTCCAGGTCGCGCTCGGCGTTGGGTTGGTGGCCGGCGAGAAGCTGGTCGCCCCCAAGTTCCACATGTTCTACGGCTTCATCGCGATCATCGCCGTCGGCATCATCTACTCGTACCGGCACCAGATGATGCACCGGCTCTACCTGCTCTACGGGCTCGGCGGCCTGTTCGTCATGGGTCTCGGCATCCGGGCCATGCTCGTCGGGCGGTAGATCGCACCGGCATCAGACTGATACCAGGTCGGCGGGGCGATGACGCTGCGGCTCACCGACGCTGAGCAAGCTGCGCTTCGTGACCGCGCCGAGGCGGAAGGCATCTCCATGCAGAAAGCGGCCCGCCGGGCCGTCCGCGAGTTCGTTGCCCGCGGGCAGCATCGTGACCGTGTCGGTGCTGCGGCACGACTGATCATGGACTCCCACGCCCTCCGCCGCCTCGGGCAGTGACGGAACCGTTCGAGTTCCTCGACCTCGACGACCTTGCCCGCGTGCTGTCCCGCGCGGCAACGACGACGTGTACGAGCTCGTCCTGCGTATCTCCACCACCAACCCGACGGTCGACGACATCACCTCGCCCTTGGCCGGATGACCAAGTCCACCCGGCGCACACCAGCGGATCAGCGTTGCGCTCAGGCCAGGGCGGGCCTTCACTCCATCAGATGTTGACGACGGGGCAGGTGAGCGTGCGGGTGATGCCGTCGATCATCTGCACCTTGCTCACGACCAGGCGGCCGAGCTCGTCGACCGTGTCGGCCTCGGCGTGGGCGATGACGTCGTAAGGACCGGTGACGTCGTCGGCGGAGGAGATGCCGTCGACGTCGCGCACCTGCGAGGCAACGGTGGCCGCCTTGCCCACCTCGGTCTGGATGAGGATGTACGCGCTGACGGCCATCGAGGAAACCTCCCGGTCGGACGGCGGAGCGAGCGCACGATAGCCGAGGTCCCGGCGACGTCGGACGGAATCCCCCGGGGCGCTCATGGCGCCGATGGCGCCACCCGGGTGACGATGCCGGCGGGCGCAGATCCGGCTGAGCCTGCGGCGCTGCCATTGACGGCAACGACGAAGGCGGCACCCGAGATGCGCAGCACGGTGGCGTCGGTGGCGGCCAGGACCGAGGCGTTGCGCGCCCGCCCAGCCAGCGGACCCAGCTCCCCGAAGCACTCGCCCGGCCCACATCGGTGCACGGCCAGGACCTCGTCGCCGCCATGCACCCGCATCACGATGCACGCACCGTCCAGCACGACATAGACGTCGCCGGCGGGGTCACCCTGCCGGAGGATGCTGTGCCCCTCGCTCACCTGCTCGACGGCGCCGGCCAGCGCAAGCGACTCCAGGACCGGCTCCGGAGCGTGGCGAAGGAGGGGGAGCGCACCGAGCAGCTCGACGAGGGGTCGGAGATCCGCAGCCTGCCGCGATGCCACTCGACCTGCTCGCCACATCAGCGGTGCGGTGACCACGGCACAGGCCGGGAGCACGAGACCGACCAGGAGCAGCGCGCCGGCAAGCCCGGCGGCCGCCTCCAAGATCGGGGCCACGATGGCCCCGATGAGCAGGCCGCCAATGAGGACGGCATCGACGAGGCCGAACACCCGTGCCCGGTGGCTGGCCGGCACCAAGCGTTGCAGCACCGTGATGGCCACGACCTCCGTGACGACCATGGCGCCGCCGCAGATCATCAGCAGTCCGACAGCCGGTGCCGCGGTCCGCACGACTGCCAGCGCCGCAAAGGTGAGGCCGGCGGCGGCAACGGCTGCGGCCAGCGGCACGAGTGGTGTGTCGCCCGCGGCGAGCCGGCGGTTGACGACGACCGCCGACAGGGCGCCGAGGCCGAGCGCGGCGCTGAGGACGCCGTAGCCGCCCTGCCCCATGCCCAGGCGCTCGTCGGCGAGGAGCACCAGCAGCACCTGCCCGGCCCCATCGATGACATTGGTGACCACGACGAGGAGCACGATTGCCAGCGAGCTGGTAGAGCCAGTGAGGAGCCGGACCCCAGCCGCCAGCTCCACGCGGAGCCCGCGTCCCGATGGCTGCGATGTGGAAGGTCCCGCTGGGTCGTGCAGGAGAAGGAGCACGGCGGCGGCGGCCACGAGCATGCCGGCAGCCAGGAGGGCGGCGGCGCCGGGCGAGCGCATGCTCACGGCCAGCCCGCCGATCGCCGGCCCGCCGATCCAGGACGCGGTCTCCACGGTCGACAGGAGGCTGTTCGCCGCGGCGAGGGCGTCCGCAGGCACGAGCGTCGGCACGAGGGCATTGAGCGCTGGGTAGACCGGTGTGGCGGTGGCCGTCGCCAGGACGCCAAGCGCCACGAGGAGCGCCGGGGCGAGCTGGGCGACGATGCCAGCGGCCAGCCCAATGGCCAGTACGCCGCGCGCGCCGGCGGCCCACTGGAGGGTGCGGCGGTGCCCCCAACGGTCGGCCAGGACGCCGGCTACCGGTGAGAGCACCAGGTAGGGGACCAGGCGCGATGCGGCCCCAGCTGCCGCCCAGGCGCTGGAGTCGGTGCGCTCGAACAGCTCGAGGGTGAGCGCGATGGCCAGCACCCCCTGCCCCAGGCTCGCCAGTCCATACCCGCCGATGGCCACCCGCAGCCCCGGCGCCCGGAGGGCGTCGGCGTAGGTGCCGACGGTCCGGGGGTCGGCGGCCGCACGACCTGCTCAGGCTGACAGAGCGCTGACGAGCGTCGGGTCGTCGAAGACCCGTTCGGCAGCATGGATGGCGCCGCCCAGCGTGGCGGCGGAGAACCCCAGCTGCGACAGCGCCAGCTGGCACCCGCCGGCCTGGGGGGCGATGCTCCGCTCGTTGAGCGTCCGCTCCGCCGGCCGCAGCACCCAGGGGGCGAGCTGCTTGAAGAAGCCGGCGAGGATGACGACCTCGGGGTTGAAGAGGTTGACCAGCGTCGCCAGCCCGATGCCGAGCCATGCACTGAGGTCGTCGAGGGCATCCAGCGCGACGCGGTCACCCTGCTCGGCCCGCTCGACGACGTGGGCCACCTTGGCTTCGGGATCGACCCGCACGCCTTCGAGGGCCGCGGCCAGATCGGGCACGGCGGCGCGCAGCAGGGGGCGCAGACCGACGAGCGTCTCCCAGCATCCCCGCCCGCCACAGTTGCACGACGTTCCGTCGCGCTCCACGGGGATGTGACCGACCTCGCCCGAGAAGCCGGCCATCCCATGGAGCGGTTGGCCGGCAACGATGATGCCGCCGCCGACGCCGATCTCGCCGATGAGGTAGATGAGGTTCGGCGTGCCTGCGTACTCACCGACGCGGAACTCGGCCAGTGCTGCCAGGTTGGCGTCGTTGCCGAGCGATATGGGAACGTCGGGCCCGATCGCCTCGGCCAGTCGCTCCACGAGCGCGACGTCGCGCCAGCCGAGGTTCGGCGCGAAGCGCAGCTGGCCGCGGGCGAGATCGACGACGCCGGGTGCGGCCACCGTGAGCCCTGCCACGGACGCGTCGTTGTCGGCCGCCGCGAGGGCTGCCTTCTCCGCCAGGCGGGCGAGCAGGTGCAGCACGCGGTGCCTCGGTCCCCGCACGACGTCGAGTGGCCGTGTCTCCTCGTACAGCACGCGCCCGGCCAGATCGGTGGCGAGCACGGCCAGGTAGTCGACGTTGAGCTGCAGCCCGATGGCGGCGACGTTGCGCCCGTCCAGCTCGACCAGCGTGGCCGGGCGGCCGAGTCGCCGAGCCTGGTCGATGCCGAGATCTCGGGCCAGCCTGCGGTCGGTCAGATCCGCCACCAGGCTGGACACGGTGGCCTTGTTGAGCCCGGTCTTGAGGGCGATGGCGGCGCGCGACCGCGGCCCTTTCTGCAGCAACCGGAGCACGAGGCTGAGGTTGTGGCGACGTATGACGGTCTGGTCGGCTGGCACCGACCGGGGCGCCGGCCGGGAGGCGCCCCGGTTGACCACCTCGTCAGCGTCCGGTGGCCATCTGGCGGCGGCGGGACAGTGCATCCACGCTGGCCGCGAGCAGCAGGACGAAGCCCGTGATGATGAAGTTGTCCGACGCCTTGAAGTCGAGCAGGCCGAGCCCGTTGTCGATGACGGCGACGACGAACCCGCCGATGATGGCGTTGCGGATCTTGCCCTTGCCGCCGAACAGGCTCGTGCCACCGATGACGGCAGCCGCCACGGCGAGCAGCAACGTGTTGCCGCCGCCGGTCTGGGGGTCGACCGAGTTGAGTCGGGAGGCGAGCACGATGCCGCCGAGGGCGGCAAGGCTGGAGCACACCATGAAGGCGGAGAGCTTGATGCGGGGCACGTTGATGCCGGCGCGCCGGGCCGCCTCGGCGTTGCCGCCCACCGCGTAGATGTGGCGGCCCCAGGGCGTGCGCCCGAGCACGAAGGTGAGCACCAAGAACAGGGCCAGCAGGATGGGCACGATGTAGGGCACACCCTCCAGCGCCTTCGGCGCGCCCTCGTTGGCCCGGTTCTGGTTCAGCAGGTAGGTGGCGATGCCGCCCACGACGCCGACCGCCGCCACCTTCATGGCGACGATGCCGAGGGGCTCGGCGGTGATGCCCTTGGCTCGGCGGCGGAGTGCCTTCACGAAGCTGACTGCGGCGTAGGCACCGACGCCGACCACCCAGAGCGCCCAACCCATCCACACCGGCATGTTCTTGTTCTCGATGCCGTTGATGAACTCGTTCGTGATGGGGACGTTGCCGAGGTCGCCGATGATCTTGAGGATGAGCCCCTGCCAGGCCAAGAACAGCGCGAGGGTCACCACGAAGCTCGGGATGCCGACTCTGGCCACCAGCAGACCCGTGAACGTGCCGATGAGGAATCCCACGAGGATGCACGCCGCGATGGCGGCCCACGTCGGCCAGTCGTTGCTGAGTCGCACGGCCAAGACGGCCGCGGCCACCCCGGCAGTGGTACCGGCCGACAGGTCGATCTCACCGAGCAGCAGGACGAAGGTGACGCCCATCGCGATGACGATGGTGGGCGCCGCCTGGGTGATGAGGTTGGCGAAGTTGCGGTCGCTGAGGAAGATGCTCGACTTCAGCCCGAAGATGATGCACAGCACGACGAGGCCGAGGACAGCCGGGAGCGCGCCCATCTCGCCGCCGCGGACCCGCTGGACGTAGTCGCGGATGAAGGTGGAGGTGGACTGGGTCTCGGTGTCGAGGGCGAAGTCGGTCTTCGCGGTCGTAGCCGTGGTGGTGGGATCGGTCCTCACGTTGTCTCCCTACTCCGCCACCGCAGCGGCCAGCCCGATGTTGCCCGAGCGGCCGGCCGTGATCAGCTCGACCACCTGGCCGTGGGTGGTGTCCTGCTTCTTCACCTCGGCCGCTACCCGCCCGAGGTAGAGGGCACAGATGCGGTCGGCCACCTCCATCACGTCGTTCATGTTGTGCGAGATGATCACGACGCCCAGGCCGTTGTCGGCCAGCCGGCGGACGAGGTCCAGCACCTGGCGGGTCTGGGCCACCCCCAGGGCAGCGGTGGGCTCGTCAAGCAGCACCAGCTTGCTCTCCCATAGGACGGCCTTGGCGATGGCCACGGTCTGGCGCTGGCCACCCGAGA
>CAZTVJ010000202.1:0-2213 GCA_964616935.1 uncultured Acidimicrobiales bacterium
GGGGGCGTCCAGAGGAAGATCATCCCGAACAGCACGAGCGGCGGCCAGCCCAGGGAGTCGGTCACAGCCGCCCAGCCGACCAGCACCGGGACGGCACCAGCGGCACCACCGATCACGATGTTGCTCGTCGACGTCCGCTTCAGCCAGAGCGAGTAGACGAAGACGTAGAACAGCGTCGCCGACAAGGCCAGCGCGGCCGACAAGACGTTGACGAACGCCGCCAGCACGACGAACGCGGCTGCCTCGAGGACGAGGGCGAACACGAGCGCGGCGCGTGGTGTCATGGCGCCGGTGACGAGGGGCCGTCCCTGGGTGCGCGGCATGAGGCGGTCGATGTCGCGGTCGACGTACATGTTGATGGCGTTCGCACCGCCGGCGGCGAGCGCACCACCGACGAGGGTGACCACCACCAGTCCCAGCCGGGGCAGACCTTGCTCGGCGAGGATCATCGTCGGCACCGTGGTGATGAGCAGCAGCTCGATGATGCGGGGCTTGGTGAGCGCGAGGTACGCACCGAGCTTCGACTGCGGGGCGCGTCGGCGGTCGGCGTGACCGAGCACCCCGCCAGGCGTGAGCCGGGAGGGGACGAGAGGGCGGCTGCCGACGGCCATGTGGCTGATCGTAGGTTGACCTCGGAGACCACTCCAACGCGCATGGCCGGATGTCCGTCACACGGGCGAGAATCAGGTCATGCCGCTCCTGGTCGCCGCCCCCTCCCCCGTGGAGGTCGACGAGCCCACCGGCGACACCGAGATCGTGCCGGACCGACCCTGGATCGTGCTCGTGTGGAACGATCCCATCAACTTGATGTCCTACGTGGTCTTCGTCCTGCAGAAGCTGTTCGGGTACTCCAAGGAGAAAGCGACCGGCATGATGCTCGACGTGCACCACAAGGGACGGGCGGTCGTGTCCAACGGCACCCGGGAGAAGGCCGAGCTCGACGTGTTCCGCCTGCACGAGCACGGCCTCTGGGCCACCATGCAGCAGGACGATTGACCCATGGTCCCGGGCTCTGCCGCAACGGTCGGGTTCTGAGTGCTGCGACGTAGGCGCGTGCGCCGGACTCGGGCCGGCAGGTACCGCCTCGACCTGCCCGCCGAGGAGCGGTCGTTGCTGCGCAGCCTCCTACCCCAGCTGCGCCAGCTGCTCTCGGCACCCCCGGACGACCCGAGGGTTCGCCGGTTGTACCCCACGGCCTTTCCCGACGATCCGGAGAAGGAGGAGGAGTACCGGCGGTTCATGCACGAGGAGCTGCAGGCCTCGCGCCTCACCTCGATCGAGACCGTCGAGGCATCGCTCGACGCGACGGAGCTGGACGAGGGTCAGGCCATGGCGTGGATCTCGTCGGTGAACAGCGTCCGCCTCGTGCTGGGCACGCTGCTCGACGTGAGCGAGGAGCTGGACGTGGGGGACCTGGCCGACGACGACCCCGACATCGAGAGCTACGCGCTGTACGCCTACCTCAGCCTGCTGCTGGAGGAGCTGCTGGCCGCGATCAACCGCTCGTAGCCGTCGTCGGTTTGCGGGCCTGCACCTTGCTGACCACCGCCTTGGGCGGGAAGAAGTGACCCACGACGGCCGCTGCGCCACCCACCAGCGCGCCGGCGAGGCCACCGGCGAGGGCCCCGCCGCCAGCAGCGAGGACGCTCTTGGCCGAGATGGCCGCCACCGTGGCCATGTCGCCCCCGAAGCCAGGCGGTGGCTCGTCGCCGTCGGCGGCGTCGGGCGAGCCGGCGAAGATCTTCGCCGCCATCTGGTCGGTGGGGAAGGTGCCCACGAGGTAGCCGAAGATCGCCACAATCATCAGCCGGACGAGACGCATCCGTGCAGGCTACGCGTATCGTCCGGGACGATGCGGATCGACGCGGTGGCGGCAGTGGGCGGTGTTCGACTGGCGGTCCAGCGCTGGGACGGCGCCGGACGACCCTTCGTGCTGGTCCATGGCCTGGCCTCGAACGCTCGGCTGTGGCAAGGAGTCGCCGCCGCATTGGCTGAGGCTGACCACGCGGTCGTCGCCGTGGACCAGCGGGGCCACGGCACGTCCGACAAGCCCGACGACGGCTACACGATCGAGACCTGCTCGGCCGACCTCGCGCTCCTCATCGAGGGCCTCGCGCTGGACCTACCGGTCGTGGCCGGGCAGTCGTGGGGAGGCATCGTGGTGCTGCCGCTGGCCCACGACCGGCCGGACCTGGTGCACGACCCGGGCCAGG
>CAZTVJ010000203.1:0-2955 GCA_964616935.1 uncultured Acidimicrobiales bacterium
CGTCGAACCGGGAAGCGTCGGCGAAGACGTCCTCGTCCCGGTTGGCCGAGGGGTAGCAGAGCAGCACGGCATCGCCTGGTTCGAAGGTGTGGCCGCGGAGCGTGTACGGCTCGACGACGTTGCGCATGAAGTGCTTGACCGGGGTGACCCACCGGATCATCTCGTCCACCGCCGTCGGCAGGAGTGACGGATCGGCCTGCAGGCGGGCCAGCTCGTCGGGACGCTCGATCAGCGCCTGGAGCCCTCCGGCCATGGCGGAGGCCGTCGTGTCGTGGCCGGCTGTGGCCACGATGACGTAGTACGAGATGGTCTCCATGGGGCCGAGGGGCTCACCGTCGATCGTGGCGTTGGCGATGATCGAAGCGAGGTCGTCGGTCGGTTGCGCACGCCGGGACTCGGTGAGGGCGCTGAAGTAGACGAAGAAGTCGTTGATGACCTCCATCAGGGCTTCCAGCTGGCGCTCGCCCCGAGCCATCTCGGGGTCGGCCGCGCCGAACAGCTCCTGGGTGAGGCTGAGCATGCGGGGGTAGTCGGTCTCCGGGAGGCCGAGGATGGCCAGGATGACCTGGAGCGGGTAGGGCATGGCGATGTCGCGGGCGAAGTCGCACCGGCCGCCGAGGTCGGCCATGCGGTCGACCGATTGGCGGGCCAGGGCGGCCAGGCGCCCTTCGAGGCGGGCCATGCTCTTCGGGAGGAACCACTCCGCCGTGATGTTGCGGATGGCCCGGTGGTCGGGCGCGTCCATGTGGATGAGCGTGCGCAGCAGCTCGCCGTCGGCGGCCTGGCGGCGATCGGCCTCCAGGTTCTGCAGCACGGGCCGAGGCGCATTGCGGAACTGCTGGTGATGGAGCTCGACCTCGTGCACGTCGGCGTGCTTGGTCAGGACCCAGAACGGCGCGAAGTCGGGGTGCTCGACCAAGTGGATGGGGTCCTCGCGGCGCAGCACCGCACACGCTTCGTGGAACCAGGCGTCGTGGGCGTAGGCGGCCGGCGTGACGAAGACCTGGCCGGCCTCTGCCGGCGTCATCGCGGCGCGGGCCGAGCGGTCGACATCGACCACCAGTTCAGCCCGCCGGCGGCCGGTGGCTGGCCAGGAAGCGCCGGCCCTGCACGGTGAGCTCGAGGTCGGTGTACCACGGTGCCGGTCGCTGACCATTGCGGATGCCCCAGAACAGGCTGCGCTCCTTGGCCTCGGCCAAGCGGAGTGCAACGACGTCGAGCGAGACCCCCAGCGCCTTGGCGACGCCCTCGTTGTCGAGCAGCTCGTCGGTATCCTCGCCGTGCTGGACGGCGTCCAGCACCGATGCCAGGTCGCCGTCGCTCGGTGCTACGCCCATCGTGAACTCCTTGCCTGAGGCGACCCTCGTCACCGCCGCAGCGGGGGTCGGCGTCACCGTACCCGCTGCGGGCCCCGGGGGCTTCAGGTAGTACCGTGACGAGGGCACGCCGAGCGACGTCGGCCTGCTGGCAGCGGCTCGAGACCCTGGTCGATACCACTGCGTCCCGCCGGGACGCTGGCCGTCGACTGGGAGCCGTAGATGTCGGTCGATCTCCTTCCGCCGCCAGGGCTGGGCCCTGCCCCGGCGCCGGACCCTGAACAGTGGACGACCGGCACCGAGCGGTTGGTCACAGGACTCATCGTCGCCACACCGTTCGTCGTGCTTGGGCTCGGCATCGTCCGCTTCTGGGGCAACGGCATCCATCCTCGGGACATCCTGCTCGCCGTCGGCCTCTACTTCGTTGTCGGTCACGGCATCACGGTCGGCTTCCACCGGCTGCTGGCGCACAAGTCCTTCGTGGCGTGTCGGCCGCTGAAGCTGGCGCTGGTCGGTGCCGGGTCGATGGCGTTCCAGGGCGGACCGATCGGCTGGGTCGCCGACCACCGGTGCCACCACGTGTTCTCCGACGGAGAGCAGGATCCGCACTCGCCGCACCGGTTCGGGCGCGGCAGTCGGGCGCAGCTGCGCGGCCTGTGGCACGCCCACGTCGGATGGCTCTTCTACCACCGCCACACGTCCTGGGAACGCCATGCGGCCGACCTGTTGAAGGACCGGGACGTCGTGGTCATGAACGCGCTCTTCCCGGCGTGGTGCGTGGCGTCGCTGGCCATCCCCTTCGGCCTCGGGTGGCTGCTTGGCGGCGGTGTGGGGGCCGCACTCACGGCTTTGCTGTGGGCCGGCGGGGTGCGCATCTTCGTGCTCCACCACGTGACGTGGAGCATCAACTCGTTGTGCCACGTGTTCGGTCGCAGACCGTTCACCACGAACGACCAGAGCAGCAACGTCGGCGCGCTCGCGGTCATCAGCATGGGCGAGTCCTGGCACAACGGCCATCACGCGTTCCCGCGTTCGGCCCGGCACGGGCTTCTCCCCGGTCAGTGGGATACGTCGGCGCTGGTGATCCGCGGGTTCGAGCGGGCCGGATGGGCTCGGGACGTCCACTGGCCGACCCCGGACGCGATCCACGCCCGGGGGAGCGGTCGAACCCCGCCGGCGCGAGTGACCGGTTCAGCCGATGGTCGTCGGGCTGGCGGCCATCTTGTGGACCTCGTCGCCGGCTCGAACGGTGCCGGCGACGACCACCTTGGCATTGGCGCCTCGCAGCCGGAGCTCCCGCCCGACCGGTGAGTTGACGAACGCGAGCGCGTCGTGGCCGAACCTGGCGGCGAACTTCGGGCAACCCCGATGGGGCTGATCGGTGACCTCGATGACGGCTGAGCCGAGTGACAAGAGCGTCCCCGCAGGGAGGTTTGCCTCGCTGAGGTCGAGGTCCAGGTAGAGCTGATCGCCGGCGAGCGCCCAGCGATCGGTGCTGCCGGCCACCAGCTGGGCGACGCGGGCGTTCATGAGGTTGAGCTGCATGTCGGGGTGTGGTGTCCGGTCCGGGGTGCGGACGCTCGGGCGGGAGCCCCACGTGTCGCCAACCAAGCCCTCGACGGCGTCGAGCAGCCCGACG
>CAZTVJ010000204.1:0-6639 GCA_964616935.1 uncultured Acidimicrobiales bacterium
GCGGTGCTGCACCCCCGTGGCCGCCAGCCGGGGAACGCCGCCGCCCGCCGGGCGTGGATCGTGCTGGGCATCGTGGCCGCCGTCCTTGCGATCGCCGCCCTCATCGCCTGGGTGATCTCGCAGAACGACCAGCGGGACCTCGTCACCCTCGAGCACATCTCGGCCATCGTGATCCCGCCCATGCTCATCGTCACGGTCCTGCTCGGCGCCGTCCTGGTCATCATCGGGCGGCTCGTGGGCCACGGCATCGCCAGCCTCGAGCGGCTCCTCGATCGATTCGTCCCCATGGCACTCGCGGTGTTCCTCACCTTCGCACTGGGCGCGGCCATCTTCTCCGTCGTGGTCAACGAAGTCGTCATCGACAGCTTCTTCGGTTGGGCCAACCGCACCTTCGGCTCCCTCGACAACGACACCCCGCCCGGCGTCGTGCAGCCGGCGTCGCCGTTGCGATCGGGCAGCCCTGCCTCACTCGTACCGTGGGACACGCTCGGAGCCGAAGGGCGCAACTTCGCCGGTAGTGCACCGACGGTCGAGCAGCTGCGTGCTTTCGCTGGCCCCGACGCCGACGTGAAGGAACCCATCCGGGTCTACACGGGCCTGAAGTCCGCCGGGTCGCCACAGGAGCGCGCTGCCCTCGCCGTGCAGGAGCTGGAGCGCACCGGCGCGTTCGATCGCGAGGTGCTCGCCGTCGTCACCGTCACCGGCACGGGATGGGTCGATCCGGCGGCGGCGCGCGCCCTCGAGTTCCTCCATGGCGGCGACACCGCCATGGTCGCCCAGCAGTACTCCTACCTGCCCAGCTGGATCTCGTTCCTCGTCGACGCGGACAAGGCGGCGGAGGCCGCCACCGCCTTGAACGACGCGGTCCACCAGCGCTGGTCCGAGCTGCCCGAGGACGCCCGACCCCAGCTCATCGTCTTTGGCCTCAGCCTCGGCTCCTACGGCGCCGAAGCAGCCTTCGCCGGGCCAGACGTCGCGGCATCGATCGCCAACATGGTGGATCGCTCGGACGGCGTGCTCCTCGTCGGGCCGACCGATGCCAACCCGGTGTGGCGCCAGCTCCAGGCGGCGCGTGAGCCCGGTTCGCCGGTGTGGCGCCCTGTGTTCGACGGGGGCAAGACGGTACGGTTCGCCAACGGGGCGAGCGACCTTGCCGGGGCCGACGCGTCGTGGACCGAGCCCCGCGTGCTGTACCTGCACCACCCGTCGGACCCGGTCGGTTCCGTCAACACCGCGTCGATCTGGCAGCGGCCAGCGTGGACGCGTCCGCCGACGGGCTACGACGTCCCGGACCGCATCTTCTGGTTCCCCGCGGTCACCTTCGTCCAAGAGGTCGCCGACCTCGTCGCCGGCTTCAGCACACCGCCAGGCTTCGGGCACGACTACACCACGGACTACGTCGCCGGCTGGGCCGCCGTCGCGCCGCCGGCCGGGTGGAGCGACGCGGACAGCACACGCCTGCAGCAGTACCTCGGCGCGGGGTGAGCTCCGCGGACTTGGCCGCGATCCGGCGCGGGCGCACGACCGCTGCGCTGGTCCTCACCGTCGTCGCGCTCGCGGTGTTCAACATCGCTCGGAGCACCGTGCTGCCCGAGGGAGCGGACCTTGCCGCCAACGTCGTGATGGCCGGTGTCGTCGCCGGGCTGGCCTGGTGGGCGGACGAGTCGGCCGACGAGCTCGGCCTGGCGCGCCGACGGCTCGGTCGAGGGCTGGCCTACGGCGCTCTGGCGGCCGGCCTCGTCGCCGCCGTACTGCTCGCCGCGTCGACGCTCAGCGCCTTTGCGGACTTCTTCGACGACGATCGGGCCGAGGTGAGTGGCGCCGAGCTGCTCTTCGAGCTGACCGTCGCGATCCCCTTCGGCACCGTGCTGCTGGAAGAGCTCGCGTTCCGCGGGAGCCTGCTGGCGCTGCTTCGGCGCCGAACCTCGACGCTCACGGCCGTCGCGGTGTCGTCGGTCCTGTTCGGGCTCTGGCACATCGCCCCCGCCATCACGTCGTCGGGCAACAATGCCGGTCTCGAGAGCTCCGGCATCGGCCTCGCGGCGTCGGTGGCCGGCACCGTGCTGCTCACCAGCGCAGCCGGCGTAGCCCTGTGCTGGCTGCGCCTTCGCTCGGACAGCTTGGTAGCGCCGGTGCTCGCCCACCTGGCCATCAACGGCATCTCCCTGACGCTGGCCTGGGGCTTGGCCCAGGGTTGAGGCGCGTCAGTAGCTCATGAGCTGGCCACCGGCATCGCACTCGATGCGCTGGCCGGTGACGTAGCCCGCCCCGTCGGAGCACAGCCACAGCACGACGCGGGCGACGTCCAGCGGCTGGCACACCTTGCCGAACGGCGAGACCGCGTCGAGCGCCCGGATGTCCGGCGAGCCCATCGCCTTGGCCAGGCGTACCCCCATGTCCGTCTCGACGAGCCCCGGCGCAACGACGTTCACGTGCACCCCGTTGACCCGCTCCTCCTTGGCCAGGGTGAACGCCAACGCCTCCAGCGCCGCCTTCCCCATGTTGTAGGGCGCACCGTTGCCGGCGTAGTGGCGGGTGGCGACCGACGACACCATCACGATGTCGCCTCGTGGTCTGGCCCGCATCGACGGCAGGACCAGCCGGCACAGCTGGTGGGGACCGAGTGCATGGGTGGCGAGCACTCGCTGGAGCTCGACCGCATCCGTGTCCGCCACCGGCTTGCCGCGCGACGCGATGCCGCCGTTGTTCACCAGGATGTCGACGAAGCCGAAGTCGGTCAGGACCGCCTCGACCATCGCGGCGTCCTCCGCCTCGTCGTCGACCGACGCCTGGTAGGCACGGGCTGCACCACCCGCGGCGACGATGGCCTCAACGGTCGCGCCCGCCGCGTCGGCGTCCTTGCGGTAGTTCACGGCGACGGCGGCACCCTCGGCCGCGAGCAGCTCGGAGGTGCCGCGGCCGATGCCGCGGCCGCCGCCCGTCACCAACGCCACCCTGCCGTCGAGCTGGCCCATCCTGCGCTTCCCCTCTGCTCGGTCGCCGTCAACGATTGTGCCAACCTACGCCCGTGCACGAGGGCAGTCGCAAGGCCATCATCGCTGCCTTCTTTGCCAACCTCGGCATCGCCATCAGCAAGTTCATCGGCTTCCTGCTCACGGCTTCGGCCAGCCTGCTGGCCGAAGCCATCCACTCCCTCGCCGACACCGGCAACCAGCTGCTGCTCATCCTCGGCGGCAACCGGGCGAAGAAGAAGGCCACACCCGAGCATCCCTTCGGCTACGGCAGAGAGCGGTACTTCTGGTCGTTCATCGTGGCGCTGGTGCTGTTCAGCATGGGCGGGCTCTTCGCGCTGTACGAAGGCATCTCCAAGCTGCGGGACCCGCACGAGACCGAGAACCTGGGGATCGCCGTGGCGATCCTCAGCATCGCCATCGTGCTCGAGCTGTTCTCCCTGCGCACCGCTGTTCGCGAGTCCAGGCTCGTGAAGCCGGCGGACATGAGCTGGGGCCGGTTCATCCACCGCACGAAGCAGCCCGAACTGCCGGTCGTGCTGCTGGAGGACGTCGGCGCCCTCATCGGGCTCGTCTTCGCCATGATCGGCGTCACGACCGCAGCCGTCACGGGCAACCCGCGCTTCGACGCGGTCGGCTCCATCGCCATCGGCCTGCTCCTCGTCGTCATCGCCATCGTGCTCGCCTGGGAGATGAAGGGGCTGCTCATCGGCGAGTCCGCCGACCCGACCGTGGAAGCCATGATCAGGGACGCGATGACCGCGTCGCCGGCCGTGCGAACCGTCATCCACATGCGCACCGAGCACATCGGACCGGACGAGCTGCTCGTCGGGGCGAAGCTCGAGTTCGACTCGACCTTCACCGCGATCGGGCTGACGGCCGCCATCGACGAGACCGAGGCCCGCGTGCGCCACGCGGTCCCCGAAGCTCGCATCATCTACCTCGAGCCCGCCGTGCGCGACCCGGCCCTTACGGAAGTAGCCTCCTCCCCACACGACACAGGGGAGCTCGGAGGTACGCCGGGCTGAGAGGGTGGCCGCCCGCCACCGACCCTCGAACCTGACCTGGGTAATGCCAGCGGAGGGAGCGGGATGGCCAAGGCCTGCATCATCCTCACCGGCGGCGACCCACCGCATCCTGCCGTGCGTGCGGTCCTCCCGCAGCCGGCGCTGGTGATCGCGGCGGACTCCGGTCTCGATCACGCCGAAGCGATCGGCCTTGCGGTCGACCTCGTGGTCGGCGACCTCGATTCGGTCTCGGAGAAAGCCCTGGAACGCGCCCGACGGGCCGGTGTCATCATCGACGAGCATCCGGCCGACAAGGACCAGACCGACTTCGAGCTGGCCCTGGCGGCGGCGATCGACCACGGTGCCGACCACCTCGTGGTGGTGAGCGGTGGCGGCGGCCGGCTCGACCACCTGCTCGCCGGTGCGGTCGCCCTGGCCGTCCCCGCGGCCGCCGGCGTCGTCGTGGAGGCCTATATCGGGCCCGCATGGCTGGCCGCCGTCGCCGGCCCGGGCCGCGTGTCGATCGACGGGCGACCCGGGGAGCTGGTGACGCTCCTTGCGTTGGGCGGCGAGGCCGGCGGCGTCTGCACGACGGGCCTTCGCTACCCGTTGCGGGACGAGGCGCTCCAGCCCGGATCCGGTCGCGGTGTCAGCAACGAGCTGGTCGACCCGCCGGCCACGGTCTCGGTCGCGAGTGGATCGCTGCTGCTGATCCGCCCGGACGCGCTGGAGGTGCTCTGTTGAGGCACCCGAAGCTGGCCACACTCGTCCTGACAGCCGCGCTGCTGGCGGCGGCCTGTGGCGGGAGCGGCAGTGACGACGGGCCCGTCACGCTGAAGCTCGTCGCGTACGACTCGTTCGCCATCAGCGACGAAACCCTGCAGGCCTTCAAGGACCAGACTGGCATCACGGTGGACAAGGTGCTCGGCGGGGACGCCGGGGAGCTGGTCAACCGGGCCATCCTGACGAAGGGCAAGCCCGAGGGCGACGTGCTCTGGGGGGTGGACAACACCCTGCTTTCGCGAGCGGAGGCCGAGGGCATCTTCGTCCCCTACGCCTCGCCCCAGCTCGCGTCCGTCGATGCGGCCGTCCGTGACCTGTCACCCACCAACGCGGCCACCCCCGTCGACTACGGCGACGTCTGCGTGAACTACGACAAGTTGTGGTTCGAGGACAAGGGCATCGCCCCACCCTCGACCCTCGCCGACCTCACGAAGGCCGCGTACAAGGACCTGCTGGTGGTCCAGAACCCCGCCACCGCCTCGCCGGGGCTGGCCTTCCTGCTCGCCACCATCGCGCAGCTCGGCGAGGACGGCTGGCAGCAGTACTGGACCGACCTGCGCGCCAACGGCGTGAAGGTCGTGAACGGCTGGACCGAGGCGTACAACTCCGAGTTCTCCGGCTCGGCCGGCAAGGGCCCCCGGCCGCTGGTGGTGTCCTACGCGTCGAGCCCACCCGCCGAGGTGGTGTTCGCTCCCGATCCGAAGCCCAACGAGGCGCCGACCGCATCGCTCACCGACGGGTGCTTCCGCCAGGTGGAGCTGGCCGGCATCCTGAAGGGCACCAAGCACGAGCGCGAGGCGCGCCAGCTGATCGACTTCATGCTCGGTGAGACCTGGCAGAGCGATCTCCCCCTGAGCATGTTCGTGTTCCCGGTGCGCCAAGGGGTGCCTCTGCCAGAGGCGTTCACCGACTTCGCGGCAGTGCCGGAAGCGCCGCTCAGCCTGCCGCCCGGACAGATCGACGTGAACCGCCAGGCGTGGGTCGACGAGTGGACGCAGATCGTGCTGCGCTGATGCCGCGCGCCACGCGGCTCGCCCTCACCGCCGTGCCCGCGGGCTTCCTGCTGGTGTTCTTCGCCTGGCCGCTCGTGACCATCCTCGGCCGGGGGCTGTCGGCCGAGAGCTTCCGCGCCGTCGTCACCGACCCCGGCCTACGGGGCGTCGCGTGGTTCACCGTCTGGCAGGCGACGCTCAGCACGGTCCTCACGCTCATCGTGGGACTCCCCATGGCCTACGTGATGGGCCGCTACGAGTTCGCCGGCCGCCGGCTCGTGCTCGCCTTGATGACGGCGGCGTTCGTGCTGCCGACGGTCGTGGTCGGTGCCGCCTTCCTGGCCCTGCTCCCTGACCGATGGCACGGCAGCGTCGCCGCCATCGTCGTGGGCCACGTCTTCTTCAACTACGCCGTCGTGGTGCGGACGGTCTCCCCGGCGTGGTCCCACCTCGACCCCCGGTTGGAGGACGCGGCCCGTGTCCTCGGCGCGTCGCGCTGGCGAACGCTTCGCGAGATCACGCTGCCCCTTCTGCGCCCGGCCATCGCAGCCGCGGCCTCGATCACGTTCCTGTTCAGCTTCACCTCCTTCGGCGTCGTGCTCCTGCTGGGCGGCCCCCGCCACCCCACCATCGAGGTGGAGATCTTCCGCCTGACGACGCAGTCGCTCGACCTGTCGACCGCCGCCGCGCTCGCCGTGCTGCAGCTGATCTTCCTCGGTGCACTGCTGGCGTGGTGGTCGTGGTCCCAGGAGCGCCGTTCGGTCACCCTTCGGCTCCGGGCATCCGTGGAGACGCGCCGCAGACCCCGCCGACCCGGCGAGCGGTTGCTGCTCGCCGCGAACCTCGCCGTCTTCGGCGTGCTGATCGCCGTGCCCATGGCCCGCC
>CAZTVJ010000205.1:0-3784 GCA_964616935.1 uncultured Acidimicrobiales bacterium
CAGGGCGCGCTGGCCGTGGAGGTGCGGGCCGACGATCCGGCGACGACAGCGTTGGTGGCAGCCATCGAGGACCCGGACAGCCGGCGACGCGTCGACGTCGAGCGGGCGTTCCTCGCCGAGCTCGGTGGGGGCTGCGACCTGCCCGTCGGCGCCTTCGCCTGCCTGGTTAGCGGAGGCCGGTTGCACTTGGACTCGTTCCTGGCCGGACCGGGCGGGTCGTGGCGAGGGCGGGGCGAGGTGGAGGCCGGGGGTGCGCTCGACTGGGCCCGTCAGGAGGCGCGGCGGGCGCATGCCGCTAGCGTCGGCCGCCATGGCGAAGCTCCCCGATAGCGCGAAGGCCGTCATCGAATCAGGGCGGCTGGGCCACCTCGTCACGCTCAACGCCGACGGCAGCCCCCAGGCGAGCTTGGTCTGGTTCGGCGTCGTGGGCGACGAGATCGTCACCGCTCACCTGAGCGAGCACCAGAAGGTGCGCAACGTCCGGCGCGACCCTCGCGTCGTGGTCACGTTCGAGGCCGACGGCCGCGGCCCCAACGGGCTCGACCACTATCTGGTCGTCCACGGGACGGCGCGCATCGAGGAGGGCGGCGCCCCCGAGCTGCTCCAGCAGCTCGCTCGAACCTTCTTGGGCCCCGACGTCCGATTCCCGCCGATGGACGAACCCCCGGCCGGCTATCGGACCGTCATCACGGTCGATCGTGTCGGTGGCAACGGCCCGTGGACGGCGGGCGCCGGACCGGTGGCGGGCGGATCCTCGTAGCCTCGACTCGATGCCCGCTGACGCTGCCACCGCCGAGACCATCGAGCTGCTCCAGCACTTGATCCGCAACGCCTGCGTCAACGATGGCACCCCGGAGAGCGGTCACGAGGTCCGCTCGAGCGACGTGCTCTCGGCCTACCTGGAGGGCGCCGGCCTCGACATCGAGACCTACGAGCCGACACCCGGCCGCCGCTCCCTCGTCGCCCGCATCGAGGGCAGCGACCCGGCGGCACCCACGCTGTGCCTGATGGGCCACACCGACGTCGTGCCCGTGTCGGCGTCGGGCTGGAGCCGGGACCCCTTCGGTGGCGAGCTCGTCGACGGTGAGGTGTGGGGCCGCGGTGCCGTGGACATGCTGAACCTCACGGCCTCCATGGCGGTCGCTGTGCGCCACCTGGCGTCGCAGGGCTGGCGGCCGCGAGGCACCTTGATCTACCTCGGCGTGGCCGACGAGGAGGCGGGCGGTGCCCATGGCGCCGAGTGGCTGGTCGACCACGACTGGGATGCCGTCGCCTGCGAGTACGTCGTGACGGAGAACGGTGGCTGGGGCGTGGATCGACCTGAGGGCCGCCGGGTCGTGCTCAGCGTCGGGGAGAAGGGCTTGGCCTGGCGCCGGCTCACCGTCCACGGCACGCCTGGCCATGGCTCGATGCCCTTCGGTGCCGACAACGCCTTGGTGACCGCGGCGGAGGTCGTCCGGCGGCTGGCGACCTACCGGCCCGCGGCCGCGGTCGACGACGTCTACCGCGCCTACCTCGGCTCCCTCGACCTGCCCGACGCCGTTCGCGAGGCGCTGGCCGAGCCGGCGACGCTGGATGACGCCCTCGCTCTCGTCGGCGATCGTCGGGTCGCCGCCTACGCGCACGCCTGCACGCACACGACCCTGTCGCCCAACGTCGTGTCGGGCGGCGTGAAGACGAACGTGATCCCCGACGAGGTCGTGCTCGAGGTGGACATCCGCACGCTGCCGGGCCAGACCTCCGACGATGTGGATCGGCTGCTCGCCGACGCCCTCGGTCCGCTCCGGGCGAAGGTGACCGTCACCAGCCTCCACGAACGAACCGCCACCCAGAGCCCGCTCGGCACGCCGCTGGCTGCCGCGCTGGAGCGGGCCGCGCGCCGCGCGTACCCGGACGCCACGCTGCTGCCGCGGGTCACCGCGGGCGGCACCGACGCCACCTTCTTCCGGGACAAGGGGACCGTCGCCTACGGCTTCGGGCTGCTGTCACGTGCCGTCACCTACGAGGACTTCGCGAGCCGCTTCCACGGCCACGACGAGCGCATCGACGTCGAGTCCCTCCGGTTGACCACCCAGTGCTGGCTCGACCTGTGCCGTGACCTCCTCGACTGACGGCGGCCAACCGCTCGCCGGGCGCCTCGTCGTGGTCACGCGGGCGGCCGCACAGGCGGGCGAGCTGTCAACCCGCCTGCGCGCGCTCGGTGCGGAGGTGGTGGAGGTGGCTGCGATCGCCATCGAGGATCCGAGCGATGGGGGGGCGGCGTTGCAGCGGGCCGTCGAGGACATCGAGAGCTACGACTGGGTGATCGTGACCTCGCCGAACGGCGCCGATCGCCTGGCCGCAGCGCTGGCGGATCGCCCGTCGGGGCCGGCGGGCGCCGTTCTCGGGACGCCAGACCGCGTCAGGCGCGCTGTGGCGTCCCGAGAACCTGCCGCGTGGCCCGTGCCCGGCCCCCGGCTCGCCGTCGTCGGCCCTGGGACAGTGGCGGCGGCCGAGCGCGCCGGCCTGCCCGTGGCATTCGTGCCGGAGCGCTTCGTCGGCGAGTCGCTCGTCGAAGCCTTTCCCGACGGCCCCGGCCTGGTGCTCCTGGCTCAGGCCGAGGGGGCCCGAGCGGTCGTGGCCGAGGGACTGGCGGCCAAGGGGTGGTCGGTCGAGACGGTCGCGGCCTACCGGACGGTGCCGACCACCCTCCCGCCCGCGTTGGTGGCCGAGGTGCGCCGGGCCGATGCGATCACGTTCGCGTCGGGCTCGGCCGCGCGCCACCTCGTGGCAGCGACGGGTCTGGACGCATTGCCAGCCATCGTCGTGTGCATCGGCCCCGTCACGGCGCAGGAGGCCCGGCTCGCTGGAGCGGCCGTCACGGCGGTCGCCTCACCGCACGACCTCGACGGACTGGTCGCCGCCGTGGTCACGTCGCTTCGCTGAACGCGCATCCACCCGGCCAAATTGGGCCGTTTGCACCCCGTGAGCTCACCCGACCACGTGGAGTAGCATGGTGAGCCTGTCCAGCCAAGAGGACGGCGTGGTCTGGCGGACGGTCACGACGAGGCACTGGACGAGGGCGGTGAGTACATGAGCACGCGGCGAACGAGCGAGCAGGCAGGGGTTCCGGCGTCGCGACGGGTCCACCCTTGGGTGATCCCCGCGCTCATCCTCGTGCTCGGCGCGCTCACGGCGTGGGGTGTGTTCGCGTGGCGGTCGGAGGTGAACGACCAGGAGACGCAGCAACGTCTCGACGTCGCGGCCCGGGACTCCGGCAGGGAGGTCGTGAAGGGCCTCGACGACTACGCCTCGCTGCTCAACCACGTCGCCGCGTTCTGGGGCACGCGACCGGAGGCCTCGCCCGAGGAGGTCGCCGCGTTCGGTGAACAGCTCGACCTCGGTCAGCGCTACGAACCGCTCGATGACGTGGTGCTGGTCGACTACGTCCCGAAGGACCGCTTCCCCGAATGGCTGCCGAACGAGACGCTGACCAACCCGGAGTTCAAGTTGGATCCGCCTCAGGCCGACCGCGCCACCTTGTTCCCCATCACCGCCACCCTCTCCGGGAACCCGGCCCGGATCGGCACCGACGTCGGTCTCGAGCCTGCGTTCGTCGCGGCCATGGAGCAGGCAGCGGAGTCGGGCCGGGCGGTGCTGTCGGCACCGGTGGACCGCAAGGACGGCACCACGGTCAACGGCCGGCCGGCCGAGGTCGACCTGGCCATGTTCGCCCCGGTCTATCGCAGCGATGTCCCGATCAGCACCCCCAGCGACCGCAAGGCCGCCCTGCTCGGCTTCGCCA
>CAZTVJ010000206.1:0-3166 GCA_964616935.1 uncultured Acidimicrobiales bacterium
CGTCTGGATGTTGCAGAACAGCCACTTGCCGTTCGGACTGAACGTGCCACCCGCGAACTCGTCCCATGACGCCGGCGTCGACGAGCCCGGGATCGTGCCCGGCCGGATGTTCGCGGCGAACGTGAACAGCGTGCCGTCGTCGGCCAGGCCCTTGATGAACGACTGCCGGGCGCGGTCGGGGTCCTCGAACAGCCAGACGTTGCCGTGGGGGCTGACGGTCAGGTTGTCGGGCTTCAGCAGGACCGTCGACGACGGCGATTCGTACAGCAGCGTCAGTGTCGCGTCGTAGGTGCAGTAGGCCCACACCTGACCGGACTGCGCGTCACCGCCGTCGGTGGAGTTGAAGTAGACGTACCCGTCGCCGTACCACGCGCCCTCGAGGCGACGGAACGTGGCGCCACCCTGGGCCAAGCCCTGCGCGTAGGGGGTGTTGTCCGGGTCGCCGATGTCGACCCAGCTGCACGCCAGCACGGCACCGACCGACTGCCCGGTGCCGGCGTTGTACGCGCTGCTGCCGACCTTCAGCATCTGCAGCTTGCCCGGCTTCGCCAGGTCGCCCCAGGCGCCTGGGATGAAGCGGAAGAGCCCCGCCGTTCCCGAATCCTCGGTGAGGTAGACGTTGCAGGTGTGGGGATCGACGATGGCGGCCTCGTGCACGAAGCGGCCAAGACCTGTGAGCGGCACCGAAGTCACGGGATCCCCGGACTCCGTCTTGGCCGAGACCTCGAACACGTAGCCGTGCTTCACCCCGTTCGCCGGGTTCACCGACGTCGTCTCCTCGCACGTGAGCCAGCTCCCCCACGGCGTCGAGCCACCGGCGCAGTTGACGTAGGTACCGCCGATCCCGACCCAGGACGGCACGTCGAGCGGCGTCGCCGGTGGGTGCTTCGGGTCGAACTCGAGGATCGTGCAACCGCCAGCGGCGAGGGGGTCGTAGGACCGATCCACCGGCGCAATCGAGGGTGCTCCGAGCGTTCGGGACTCGTGGTTGCGCACGAGGCGGTACTTGCCCGCCTTGGCCCGGAACAGCGCCATGCCGTCGTGCGCGGGCGGCGTCGGGTTGCCATCGCTCATGATCGAAGCGACGTCACCGAACGAGTAGTACGAGAAGCCGGGCGGTAGCGCCAGGTACTCGACGCCGTCGGTCAGCGACGTGACCGGCGAGAGCGGGCCGTACCCGGCCGACGTCGGCGGTGCCGCCATCGCCGTACGAGCCATGAACGCCTGCAAGGGCCCGGCCAATGCCAGGCCGCCGGCGCCAGCAGCGGATGCCTTGAGGAAGGACCTGCGGTCCACGACCACCTCCTGAGGGTTCGAGTTGCCAAGGCCATGCCACCGCGCCGAAGCGAACGGCGTGGGCCACGACGGTGAAGCACGCTCGGCGGTCGGGCGAACAGTTGACGTCCGTTGCCGACGCCCGCAACGGTCACTGACTGTTCACCGAGGAGGCCGAGCAGCGGGCCAACGAGCGCCCAGCACTCCTGGACTGCCCGGCCGAGCTGAGGTGCGGTCGGGTACTGGCGGCAGCGCCGTGATCCAGGCGGTCGACCCCGACAGCCCGATCCGCACGGCCGCAGTCACGAGCATCCGCCCGGTCGCCCTCGTGTACACGAACCCGGCGCTCTCCCTGTCCGGGGCTACCGGGCCAGGCGGCGGAAACCCGCTTGGTCGTGCCGGCCTTCGTCAGCCCGGGGACCTACCAGGTGACGGTGACGTTCGCCTTCACGACGGCCGTGTCGATCCAGACCGGGGCCTGCACCGTCTCGGTGGTGGTCGAGCGGCGCTGAGCCGCAGCGTCAGGTCACGCGGAACACCTCGTACGCCACCCCGTTCTCGATGAAGCGGCCCCGGGCCACGAACAGCGTCTGGTTCACCCAGGCATAGCGCTCGTCGCCCGTCTCGAGGCGCGGCGTGGTGCGGAAGTAGTGGTCGTCGAACGCGGTCGCCTCCCCGACCATGGCGCGGCCGGCAGCCTCGTTGAGCTCGATGAGGCCGAGGTAGCTGACGTAGATCAGTGCGCCGTCGTGCGTCTGGATCTGCAGCCGGACGTCGACCCGGCCGAAGCCATCGGGACCCACGAGCAGCCAGTCGGCACCGGCGCCGACGATCTCGCCCTTGATCCGCTCGCCGGTCACCGGCCCGCCGGAGACGTTCCCCACCATCCGCGTACCGAAAGGTCCGGCACCCACCATCATCAGGCCGGATCCCTTGGCCTCGTAGTCGAACTCGTGCACCAGCTCCATGTGAACCTCCCGCCGTCCAGCGCGGCGAGCGTAGGGCAGCGTTCTGACGGGCCGCACACGCCAGGAGGGGAGCGCCGAGGCGCTCCCCTCCAGGTTTCGATCGCTAGAAGTTGTGTCGGGCAAGACCTCGTGCCAGGTGGGACGAGCTCCCGGCGCTCACGCCGACGGTGACTGGCTGAAATTCGCCAGGTGGTCCAGCGAGCCGCCTCAGCGGCCAGCCACCTCCAGGGTCCCAAACGAACTGTGATGTTGCAGCTGGACCACCTCCCTTCTCTGGTGGCACCAGTCAACACACCGGAGGACCCGTTTGGCAACGCATTTCTCGCGTCAAGGGCCGGGCTCGTCGCCGACGTCTCCGTCATCGGGGGCCAGGATGGCCCGCGCATCCTCGGCGTCAGCGGGCCGCACCTCCAGCCCGATGCCGCCGTCCTCGGTGAGCAGGAGGCCGCCTTCGATCGAGTCGACGATGAGCGACTCGATGCCGTAGGCCCGCAGCTTGGCCTGCGCCACCTCGGCTTCGCCGGTGTCGGTGTAGGTGCCCACGACCACGGGCTCGGCGTGCTCGGCGGACGGCGTGTCGCTCATCCGGGCGAGCGTAACGGGCCTGCGGATCTGCACCGGCGGCACCGCGCGTGCTAGTTCAGGACGGGTACGAGGAGGGACGCGATGCCAGAGGCGGCACCGACGAAGGGGCTCGATGATCGCTTGCCCCTGAACGACATCAACTTCTTCGATCCGGCGATCTCGGAATGCCCGTACCCGGCGTACGCCGTGCTCCTCGACGAGGCGCCGGTGTGGCGCGATCCGATCACGGGGATGTACGTGATCACGCGCTACGACGACATCAGAGGGCTGCTGCTCGACACTGAGCGCTACAGCAACGCCGGGCGCAGGAACCGCTCCCAGCGACCGGAGGACATCGA
>CAZTVJ010000207.1:0-5942 GCA_964616935.1 uncultured Acidimicrobiales bacterium
ACTACCGCAAGGCCATGGGCATCAACGTCGACGGTGTCGTGTTCGGCGCTCGGGCCGTCATCCCCGGCATGGTCGCTCGGGGCGGCGGCGTGATCGTGGCGACGGCGTCCCTGGCCGGGCTCATCGGGTTCCCTCCCGACCCCATCTACGCCGCCACCAAGCACGCCGTCATCGGGCTGGTCCGCAGCCTGGGCCCGCAGCTGGCGGCCGAGGGCATCAGCGTGCACGCCATCTGCCCCGGCATCACCGACACCGCCATCGTGGCCGAGGCGGCCAAGGACCAGCTCCGGTCGTCCGGCTTTCCCATCATCGCGCCTGAGCAGATCGCCGCGGCGGTGCTCAACGCAGTGCGCTCGTCCGAGACGGGGGCAGCGTGGGTGTGCCAGGCCGGCCGGGAAGCGATCCAGTTCCAGTTCCGCCAAGTGCCTGGTCCCCGCGCCGCGGACGGCTCGGCGCCTCGGCCGCCCGGGGAGATGTCCGGCAGCCGTTAGCGGCGGTCCCGGCGGTCCTCGTGGACGTCCTGGACCGCCTCGCGGATGGACTCGACCAGCACCTCGACCATCCGGTCCACGTCGGCGTCCGTCACGATGAACGGTGGGCCGAGCAGGATGCAGTCCTGGGGCTGCGCTCCCGAGCCCGCCGGGTAGAACCAGACGTCACGACGCAGCCCGGCGGACACGACCGCGCCGGCGACGTGGCGCTCCTCCGGGAACGGCTCCAGCGTGGCCCGGTCACGGACCAGCTCGAGCCCGAGCAGCAGGCCGCGGCCCCGGATCTGCGCCACGTTCGGGTGGTCGCCGAGCGCCTCGTCGAGCAACGACCGCAGCCGCTCCCCTTTGGTGGCGGCGGCATCCACGAGGTGCTCGCGCTCCACGATGTCGAGCACCGTGTCCGCCACCGCGCACGCGACGTTGCTCGACGAGAACGTGAAGAACATGACGTCGAGCCCGGCCTCGGCGATGGGGTCGACCACGTCATCCCCCGCGGCGACCGCACCGAGCGGCACGTAGCCGCCCCCCAGCCCCTTGCCGCCGACCAGCAGATCCGGAACGACGCCCTGGTCCTCGACCGCGAAGCGCGAACCGGTGCGGCCGAACCCGCACATGACCTCGTCGGCGATGAGCAGCACCCCATGGCGGCGGCACACCTCCTGCACTGCAGGCCAGTAGCCGGGCGGCGGCACGGCGGCACCGCTGGCGGCGCCGCCGACGGGCTCGGCCATGAAGGCCGCAACCGTGTCCGCGCCTGCGGCCTCGATCACCGCATCGAGCGCGGCGGCATGCGCGGCGGCGTCACCCTGGTCGTACCCGAGGGCAGGGTGCGTCGGGTCGAGCTGCAGTGGCACCTTCGGCCAGTCGAAGAGCATGGCCTCCATGCCGGCACGCCGGGATCGGTGGCCGCTGGCCGAGATCGCCGCCAGCGTCATGCCGTGGAACGAGGGGGTGAGGGTGACGATCTTGGTCCGCTGCGGCTGGCCCACTGCCTCCTGGTAGATGTGCGCCACCCGCATCGCGGCATCGGTCGACTCGGAGCCACCGCTCACCAGGTGCACGTGGTTCAGCCCGGTCGGCAACCAGCGATCGACCAGTCGCTCGATGAGGGCCTCCCGCTCGGGCGTGGCGAAGGGCGGCACGACGTACCCGATCCGTTCCAGCGAGCGGGTCGCTGCTGCGACGACCTCCGGCCGGCCGTAGCCGATGTTGGCGACGATCGCCCCGCCGGCGGCGTCGAGCACCCGGCGGCCATCGGCCGTGATCAGGTGCGCGCCCTCGGCCCGCTCGACGGCGAGGGCCGGACGGCGAGGCAGCAGGGTGACGGCGCCCGGTTCCTGTCGCATCACGTCACGCTACGCGCCGGTAGGTCTCGTCACCGCGGCACGACATCACCGCAGTCGAGATCGTCCGCCGCGAGGAAGAGGCGCTCGACCAGCGCGTCCAGGAGTGCGGCGCCCCGCTCGTTGGCCGGGTCGAGGGTCAGCACGCTCGACCCCATGCTCGTCGCCCAGAACAGCACGCCCTCCCGGTAGCCGCGCACCACCCCTTCCTCGGTGAGGAAGGTGCCCGTCGCGCCCCCCGCCACCACCTGCGACCGGTAGCGGTCGAGCAGGTCCCACTGGTGCGCCCGCCGCACCTCGGGCGTCAGGTTGGTGGCGACGAAGTAGACGAGGTCGGCCGTGCCCGGCACACGCATCGCCATCTGCCAGTCGACCAGCGCGAACGAGCCGTCGTCGCCGAAGAACATGTTGTCGAGGCGCGCATCGCCGTGCGAGAGGGTCGCAGGCTCTTCCGCATAACCTTCCAACCACGCCGGTATCTGCTCGACGAACGCTTCGACCCAGCCGAAGACCCGCTCGGGAAGGCGGGCCCGGTACCGGTCACAGAACGAGGGCCAGCCCGCCTCGAACATCGGCACGACCGCACCGACCATCGGGTCGTGGAGGTCGGGCATCCAGTCGAGCTCGGCCAGTGCCGGGCTCGACCACCACTGCAGGTGCAGGGCAGCCAGCTCGTCGATCACGCGCTCGGCTTGCGCCGGTGTCGCACCGGTCACCTGGTCGCTCGTGTGCATGGGGGCAAGGTCCTCGAGCACGAGGGCATACGAGCCGGTGGCCGGATCGGCAAGGTTGGCGTACACCTTGGGCACCCGAACCTGTAGCCGCGGTGCCACCTCCTGATAGAAGCGGTGCTCGCGCTCCCACAGCCGCATCATCTGGCCGATCATCCGTCCCCCCGGGTCGGCCGTCGGGACCTTCACGATGACGGTGGCGGGCGCACCGGGTGAGACCCCCGGTCCGTAGCCGAGATGCACGCGCGCGAGCTGGCCCATGAAGCCTTCGCCCTGGGCGATGACGGCCACGTCGACGGCCTCGACCGGCTCCCCGATGGCCTCGGCCATCCATCCCGCTGTCAGCTCGGCCGGTGAAGCCGGTAGCGCCTGCGTCACGTTCGTACCCCCCGCCGAGGGAAGGTAGTGGCTCAGCGACGGGTCACGTGGACCACAAGGACCGACTCGGGCAGCAGCGCCGGCATGGCGAGGCCCACGACGCCGAGCTGGCGCCCGGTCATGGCCACGCCACCGTCGTCGAACCATGCCGGTCGGCGCTGCATGAGCCCCAGCACCTCGCCGGGGAGCGGGACAGGGCGAACCTCGTAGGTGCGGTCCGGGTGAAGATCCGGGATGCAAAGTGCGTCGGGGACAGCGCCGGCAGGGCTGGACCGTTGCACGACGGCCACGAGGGCCTCGGAGCGATCCTCGGCGTAGACGCCGTGGGCCATCGTCGACGGGTCGGTCACGTCGAAGCGCACCACGTCCCCCGTGTGCAGGAGGTGCCGGAACCGCCGGTGCAACGCCACCACCTCGGCCAGCTGGGCGAGCTGGTGCTCGTCGGCCTCCAGCAGGTTCCACTCGATGCCGAGGTGACCGAAGAGCGCGGTGGCAGCCCGGAAGGCAAGGCGATGGCGGCGCCCGGTCGTGTGCGAGCGGGGCGGGCCGATGTGGGCACCCATGACCTCCGGTGGAAACAGGTAGGAGAACCCGCGCTGGATGGCCTGGCGGTCAAGCGCGTCGTTGGTGTCGGAGGGCCAGATGCGACACGTGCGGCGCAGGATCTCGAGATCGGCCCGGCCCCCGCCGGAGGCACAGCTCTCGATCTCCAGGCCGGGATGGTGCGCCCGCAGCTCGTCGAGCAGCCGGTAGGCCGCGAGCGTCTGACCGTGCACTGCAGCACGCCGCCCATGCGAGGCGTGGACGAGGTCGCGGTTCATGTCCCACTTCAGGTACGCGATCTGGTGTGCGGAGAGGAGCGCATCGAGCTGGCCGAGCACGTGGGCGAACGCCGCCGGCTCGACGAGGTCGAGCACGAGCTGGTGGCGGCTCAGCACGGGTTCGTAGGCATGGTCGGTGAGCACCCACTCCGGGTGGGCACGGTAGAGCTCGGAGTTCGGGTTCACCATCTCCGGTTCGACCCACAGGCCGAAGTCCATGCCCAGCGCGTGGACATGATCGATGAGCGGGCCGAGCCCGCCGGGATGCGCCGCCGTATCCACCCACCAGTCCCCCAGGCCGGCCGTGTCGTCGCGCCGATCGTGGAACCAGCCGTCGTCCAGCACGAAGCGCTCGGCGCCGACCGCTGCAGCTCGCTCCGCCAGCCGGAACAGCTTGGAGCGGTCGTGGTCGAAGTAGACCGCCTCCCACGTGTTCGCCACCACCGGCCTCGGCCGATCCTGCCCCGGTTGGCCGGGGCGGCGGCGCAGGTGGCGGTGGAACGCCTGGCTGACGGCGTTGAGCCCGACCCCCCGGGCGAGGTAGAGCCATGGCGTCGCGTACGACTCGCCCGCAGCAAGCGTCACCTCGCCGGCCAGCAGCAGCTCTCCCGCTTGGAGGTAGCGCCGGCCGTCGGCCAGCCGCTCGGCCCGCAACACGTGGTTGCCGCTCCAGCCGATCTGCACGGCCCACACCTCACCATCAGACTCACCGAAGCCACTGGTCCCGGCGAACAGGGCCGGCGGGTGGTCGTGGGAGGTACGGCCGCGGCGGTTCTCGGCGACCACCGCACCGCTCGCCCAGGCGACCCGGCTCGTTTGCAGTTCTTCCGTCCATCGCCCGCCGAACGTCATGAGCTCGGCCGCCGGGGCTGGCAGCGGAACCGTCGCCAGCAGCCCGTCGAGCCGGTACTCGTCTCCGAGGTTGGTCAGGGTGACCTGCACGAGGACCACGTCGGACGCCGGGTCGAGACGGACCTCGCAAACCAGCTCCAGCCCGGCAGTCGGATCTGCAGCGACGGTACGAAGGTGGTGGGCGCCGGCCTCGTGCCCGACGGCCGAGAACCGGGGCGCCCACGCCGAGCCGTCGAGCCTGGCCCCGGTCAGCCCGGGATGGCCCGGGAACCCTGCCGCATGCTCCGGCACGAGCGACAGCGGCGCCTCCTCCACGATGGCCGACGGCGGCACCGCCCTCTCCGTGGCGAACACCAGCGCCGCGCCGTCGACGTCACCCAAGGGAGCGCCCCAGTGCCGCACGACGGGGACACCGTCTCCCACCTCGAGGACCACGCTGACCCTGGCGCCGGCGAGGTGGACGATCTCGCTCACCTAGGCCTCGTCCGGTCCGAGCCCACGTGGCCGCAGCCGCCAGCTCCAACGCCACAGCCCGGGCGCCACCCGGTAGATGGGCAGGGTGTCGGGCCCACAGCTGGCGGTGCCGACGCCCCGCTTGGCCGCATCGACGTGGACGACCGTCTCGGCTCGTCGCCGCAGGTCGAGGTGATCGGTGGCGACGTAGAGGTCGGCCGCGGTGTGATGGGTCGCCGACACGATCAACGTCGACGGATCGATCGGCTCCACCCGCAGGCCCCAGGCCCGGCCCTGCAGCTCGTACCAGCGCACGTCGGTGCGGGTGCCGAAGTCCTGTGGCATCAGGTACGGCAGCTCGTCGACGGCGCCCCGGTAGCGGCCGACGGGCGAACCTGCGGCCCGATCGACCTCGTTCTCGCCAGGGCCTCGGCCGAGCCACTCCACGGACTCGACGCCGGGCGCAGCCAGGAACGAGATGCCCACCCGGGCCAGGTCGTCCCACCGGGCGGGCACGGCAAGCTCTTCGTCGAACCGCAGCGCCCCGTCGGCCTCGAGCCGAAGCACCTGACGATGGCTTGCGGCTTCCTGGCCCGCGCCGACGAGGCGGTGGACAGCGGTGACCGTGGGGCCTTCGTGAACGACGTCGACGAGCTCTCGACGAAGCCCGTCCAGCCCCCACGCCATCCAGCGTCCGAGCGGCTTGTGCTCCTGGCCGCTCCACAGCTTGATCCCGTCGTTGTCGGTCGGGGCCCGGAACAGCTCGGCCCGAGGGCCGGCGATCATCGTCTCCTGGCCTGCGACGACCAGCGAGACCAGCGCGCCGACCCCAGGGTCGAACCGCGCCGTCACATCGTCGGCCTGGGCCACCAA
>CAZTVJ010000208.1:0-2860 GCA_964616935.1 uncultured Acidimicrobiales bacterium
TGCCCGTCGCCGGGATCCACCCGGAACTCCGATGCCGCCATTCCCTGTTCGTCCGAGTGCGCCTGCGCCCCCAGCACGTCGAGTCCGTGCAGGGACAGCACGCCAGCGATGTGACTGAACAGACGAGGGCGGTCGGGGGACACCACCGTCAGCCGGTCCTCGGCGGGCTGCAGGACGGTGCGTCCGCTCCCCATCAGGGCGAGCACCTCGGCCGAGGGGAAGAGCGTCCAACCAACGCCCGTGGCGTCGCCCCCCAGCCGCTGGCAGACGCGATCAGCGAGCTCGGCCACGAGCTCCGCCTTCCAGGGACCCCAGGCCGACGGTCCGGTGGCCAGCGAGTCCGCCTCCGTCAGCGCAGCGAGCAGCTCGAGCACCAGCGGATCGCCGACCGCCTCGGCCACGGCAACGATCGTGGCCGCGTCGGACAGGTCCCGCCGCGTGGCGACGTCGGGCAGGAGCAGGTGGTGGCGCACCATGGCGACGAGGACCGCGGTGTCGTGGGCGTCGAAGCCCATGCGCGGGGCGATGCGCCCGACCAGCTCGATGCCGACCTCGGTGTGATCGCCGGGGTAGCCCTTGCCGAGGTCGTGCAGGAGCGCGCCGATCACGAGCAGGTCGGGCCGGCGCACCCGATCGGACAGCGCCGCGGCGTTGGCCGCCGCCTCCCACAGGTGCCGGTCGACGGTGTAGCGGTGGTAGGCGTTGCGCTGCGGCCGGCTGCGCACTGGCGCCCACTCGGGCAGCACCTTCACCAGGACACCCCGTTGGTCGAGGGATTCGAGGACCGGGACGGCCGCGGCGCCCTCGAGCAGCAGCGCCGCGAGATCGGCGTTGGCCGCCGCGGGCCATGGGTCCGGGAAGACGGGCGTCTCCGCCGCCAGCCGATCGAGCGACGTGCGCTCGATGCGGCAGCGGTGTCGCGCCGCCGCCGCCCCGACCCGCAGCGCAAGGGTGGGGTCGTCGGCCGGCCGGGCCGACGGGTCGAGGTGCACCTCCCCCTCGCGCAGGACCACGCCGGTGGCGACGGGATGGTCCCGCCGGTGCTCGCGCCCGGCTGGTCCTTGCAGCCACGAGCGGACGCGGTGCCACGCCTCGTCGCTCGTCCACGCGATCGTGCGAGCCGCCGTGGCCAGCGCGCCCATGAAGGTGTCCGCGTCGCGGTGGCCGAGCCGGCTGGCCACGGCGTCCTGGTCCTGCAGCGCGAGGATGTCTCCCGGCCGGCCGGCCAGGCGATGCAGCTCCACCCGGGCGTCGAGCAGCACGTCGTAGGCGGACTGCAGCGCGTCGTCGTCACCCTCCAGCAGGACCGTCTCCGCCGCCTCCGCCCAGCGCAGGGCGTGCACGTCCCGCAGCCCGCCCCGGCCGTCCTTCAGGTTCGGTTCGAGCAGGAACGCCACCTCGCCGGCCGCGGCGTGGCGGCTGTCGACCCGGTCGGACACCTCCTGCAACCAGCGGCGCGAGCGCTTGCCCCACTGCGAGATCCACCGTTGCTGCAGCGTGACCGTGAGCGAGGCATCGCCGGCCAGGTGGCGCAGCGTCAGGAACGACGTGGCCGTGTCGAGGTCGTCATCGGCCAGCCGCAACGCCTCCTTGACCGTGCGCACGGCGTGGCCGAGCTTCAGCTTCGTGTCCCAGATCGGATACCAGACCTGCTCGGCGACGGCGCCGATGCCGCGCTTGGTGTCATGGAGCAGGAGCAGGTCGAGATCGCTCCAGGGCGCCAGCTCTCCTCGGCCGTAGCCGCCGACGGCCACGAGCGCGACGGGGCCGGGCGCTCTGGCCGTGGCCTGCTCGAAGATGCCGCGGAGCCAGGCGTCGGTGGCCTCGCTCGCAGCGCGCGTCCATGCCGCTCCGGTGATCGACAAGTCGGCCAGCAGCGCGTCGCGCTCGGGAAACGCCATGAGCGAACGAGGGTACCGGCCGGTGCGGTTTCGGTCCCGGTCGGTCGCTGGCGCGGTGCTACAGGACCTTGATGGCTTCTCGCGCGGCAACGAGCACGGGATCCCACACCCCCGAGAAGGGCGGGGCGTAGGCGAGGTCGAGGTCGACGATGTCGTGCACCGTCATGGCGGCGGTGATGGCCACCGCGCAGGTGTCGATGCGCTTGGCCGCACCGGCCCCACCGACGATCTGGGCGCCGAGCAACCGACCCCGGCCCCGCTCGACGGTGAAGCGCAACGTCATCGGCTCGGCCCCGGGGAAGTAGCCCGCCCTCGTGGTGGTCTCGATGGTGGTCGTCAGCACCTCGAAGCCCGCCTGCTCCGCTTCGGCCCTGGTGAGCCCGGTGCGGGCCACCTCGGTGGAGCAGATCTTGGAGATGGCGGTGCCGAGCACGCCGGGGAAGGTGGCGTAGCCGCCACCGATGTTCAGCCCGGCCACCCGGGCCTGCTTGTTGGCGACGGTGCCGAGCGCAACGTGCACCGGACGGCCGGACACGAGGTGGGTGCTCTCGCAACAGTCGCCCGCCGCCCACACGCCGTCCGCCGAGGTGCGCTGGCGACGATCGACCCGGATCGCGCGCTTCACACCCAGCTCCAGGCCGGCCTCCTCGGCCAGCTTCGAGTTCGGGCCGACCCCGATGCCGAGCACCACGAGGTCGGCCTCGATCGGGCCGTCGGCGGTCTCGACGGCGTTGTCCGCGAAGCCGGTCACCTCGCAACCCAGGCGCAGCTCGGCGCCGAAGCGCTCGAGCGCGGTACCGACCAGCGCTGCCATGTCCGCGTCGAGGGTCGCTCCCATCAGGTGAGGGCCCCGCTCGACCACGACGACCGAGGCGCCACGTTGCACGAAGGCCTCGGCCATCTCGAGACCGATGTAACCGCCGCCGACGACCACCAACCGGGAGGCGGCCACCTCCTCG
>CAZTVJ010000209.1:0-2925 GCA_964616935.1 uncultured Acidimicrobiales bacterium
GGTGGGGGCTGGTCGGGGAGCGCATCACCCGGCGGTTCGGACGCATCAGCCGCAGCGAGCTGATCAGCGGCATCCCCGGCTCACCGACCCATCACCACGGTGCGCCGTACGCGATGACCGAGGAGTTCGCCGCCGTCTACCGCATGCACCCGCTGATGCCTGACGACTACCAGCTTCGGGCGTTGGCCGACGATCGCGTGCTGGAGCTGCGGACGTTCCCGGAGATCGCCCTCCGGCACACCCACGAGGTGCTGGAGCGGGTGTCCATGCCAGACCTCTTCTACTCGTTGGGCACCAGCCACCCTGGCGCCCTCACCCTCCACAACTTCCCGAAGCACCTGCAGCACTTCGAGAAGGCCGACGGCAGCGTGGTGGACCTCGCCGTGGTCGATCTCCTCCGGATCCGTGAGCGCGGCGTGCCGCGCTACAACGACTTCCGGCGCCGCTTCCACCTCCCTCCGGCCGCGACGTTCGACGACTTCAGCCGCGAGCCAGGTGTGGCCGCCGATCTGCGCAGGATCTACGGCGATCCCGAAGCCGTCGACCTCATGGTGGGGCTCTACGCGGAGGAGCCGCCCGCGGGGTTCGCCTTCGGCGACACGGCGTTCCGGGTGTTCATCCTGATGGCGTCGCGCCGGCTCAGGAGCGACCGCTTCTTCACCTACGACTACCGACCCGAGGTGTACACGCCCGAGGGCCTCAAGTGGATCTCGGCGAACACGATGAAGACCGTGCTCACCCGGCAGTACCCCGACGTCGCCCGGCCGATGGCCGGCACGAGCAACGCCTTCGCCCCGTGGTCCAAGGCTCCCTACAACTGAGCAGAAGGAGGGAATCCGTGATCGTCGCCACCGACATGCTCGACTTGCGACAGGCCGACCTCGACGAGCTGTTCCGCCACAGCCCGGCCGGAGAGATACCCCGCGGTCAGGCTCGAGGCACGGTCGTCTTCGCTCCGCACACCATCGTTGGCCGAGTGTCGGCCAAGCTCGCCTACGCCATCGCCTGGCAGGGGAAGGTGTTCGCCGCCGACACCGACGATCTGCTCAACGTGATCACCCCGTTCCACGTCCGCAAGATGCGGGCCGAGGTGTACGAGCAGGTCAGCTGGCTCGATGGCGCTCCCTGCATCGTCCTGGACTACTCGAAGACGTCGTTCGTGGCTCAGAAGGTGAGGGACGAGATACGCGAGGTCGACGACGGGGTGTACCTCGGGCTCGTCTTCTGGGGTAAGCGCCAGGTCCTGAAGTTCATCCTCGAGTTCCCCCAGGGTTGAGGACGAGCGGTCCGTGCCGCACCAAGTTGCCGTAACGGTCTTGGCCGAGGTGAAAGCCGGCCAGGTCGATGCGCTGAAGGCCGCTCTGGCCGCGTTCGACGACGGGCGGCGACGCGCGTTGCTGCCCTTCGAAGCGCTCCCCGTCCACTTCGCGCGCTTCGTCGTCCTCGACCCCGCCAACGATCTTGACGACCAGCCGCTGGCGCCTCGCCTCGTGTTCATGAGCGACATCGACAGCCCTCTTGCTGGCTACTTCGATCGCCTCGCCGAGGTGGCCGGTGAAGGGCTCGACGAGATCTACTGCCATTGCGTCGATTACCCGGAGGCTCCCACCCCCGACCTCCGCAAGGAGTTCCTCGCCCGGTGCATCATCAAGACCGACGCGGCCTACATCAACACCGTGGGCCGATCCCTGGAGCAGGTGCGAGCCGAGGCGAGCCTGCGCCGCGCCATCGAGGACTTCCTCGACGGACAGAGCTGGACCGGTGTCCCGCCGGCGGAGGTCCGAGCGGCGGTGCGCGAGTTCGTCCGCCGGCAACCATCGTTGCGCGCGCTGATGAAGCCGGCGACGCGTCCCGGCATTGGCTGGCGGGCGCGCGAAGCCGTCCACGTCGCGGCAGGGGTGCTCGTGGCGATCCTCCTGGCTCCGGTGCTGCTCATCACGTTGCCGTTCGTGGTCGTGGCCCTGCGCATCCGCGAGCTCCGGGACGTTCCCAGCAACGCGCCGCTCGACGTCGAGCACGCCGAACGGCTGGCCGACGCGGAGGGCCACCTCGCTCAGAACCAGCTCAGTGCCGTGGGCTTCCTGAAACCGGGGGCGTTCCGTCGCCTCATCATCGTCGGCGTGCTGTGGGCGCTCGCGTTCTCGTCTCGGCACATCTTCAACGACGGCAGCCTGGCGGGCATCCGCACGATCCACTTCGCCCGCTGGGTCTTCCTCGACGACAAGCGGCGGCTGATCTTCATCAGCAACTACGACGGCTCCCTGGAGAGCTACATGGACGACTTCATCGACAAGGTGTCGTGGGGGCTCAACGCCGCGTTCAGCAACGGCGTCGGCTACCCCAGGACCCGATGGCTGTTCTTCGGCGGCGCGAAGGACGAGCCCGCGTTCAAGGCCTATCTCCGCAACCACCAGATCCCGACCCAGATCTGGTACTCCGCCTACGGTGATCTGACGGCCGTCAACATCGCCAGCAACGCCGCCGTGCGAGCGGGCCTGCGAGGCAAGATGACCGACGACCAGGCGGCTGCCTGGCTGAGGCGGCTGTGATGGCGACAAGGATCGAGCGCGATGACATCCAGGGCATCGTCGTCGCGGGCTACGGCCACCTGCCGGCGGCCTGCTTCGTGCTCCTGCGAGGCGAGCCGGGTGGCCAGGGCCGAGCGCCGGCCGCGAACGCTTGGCTGCGAGGCCTCGCCGTGACCACCGCCAGCGGGCGCGCCGAGGAGCACGCCACCCAGGTGGCGTTCACCCACCATGGGCTCCGGGCACTCGGCCTGGCACCGGGAACGGCGGATGCCCTCGCGGTCGAGTTCGTCGACGGCATGGCCACGCCCAACCGCAGCCGCGCGCTCGGGGACACCGGCACCAGCGCGCCCGAGCACTGGAGCTGGGGAGGGCCCCATACGCCCGCCATCGACGTAGT
>CAZTVJ010000210.1:0-4438 GCA_964616935.1 uncultured Acidimicrobiales bacterium
TCCACCTGCCCGGCCACGAGGAGCACGAGCCGTGGCGGGCCTTCCAACACCTCGAGCGCCGCTACTTCGACGTCGGTCAGGAGGGCTTCGGAGTCTGGCGAGCCTTCGGAGGCATCGTCGGCATGATGATCTGCAACGACCGGCGCTGGCCGGAGAGCTACCGGGTGATGGGCCTTCAGGGCGTCGAGCTGATCCTGTGCGGCTACAACACACCGCTCCACTACGCGCCCGATCCCAGCCAGGACATCCTGCAGGGCTTCCACAACGCCCTCGTGATGCAGGCCGGTGCCTACCAGAACGGCACCTGGGTGGTTGGTGTCGCCAAGGGTGGCGTGGAAGAGGGGGTCGACTCTCTGGCGCAGAGCCTGATCGTCGCCCCCAGCGGGCAGATCGTGGCCCAGGCATCGACGGTCGGCGACGAGCTCATCGTCGCTCGGTGCGACCTCGATCGCTGTGCGCAGTACAAGGGAACGCTGTTCGACTTCGACCGCTACCGCCGGCCGGAGATGTACGCGTTGATCACCTCCCAGAAAGGCGTGGTGGAGCCACCGCCATGAGCAGCTTCACGCTCAACGGGTCCCCGGTCACCGTCAACGGCGACCATCCCCACCTGCTCGCTGCGCTGCGCGAGGAGCTCGATGTCACCTCGCCGAAGGACGGTTGCTCGCCATCGGGCCAGTGCGGGTGCTGCACGGTGCTCATCGACGGCAAGGCCGTGGTGTCGTGCCAGCAGAGCCTGGCCAAGGTGGAGGGCAAGTCGATCGTGACGCTGGAAGGGGTCGACGCCGACGAGCGCCGCCGCTTCGCCGATGCGTTCGCGGCGTGTGGCGGGCTGCAGTGCGGCTTCTGCATCCCGGGCATCGTGGTGCGGGCCAAGGCCCAGATCGACAAGCGGGCCCGAGCGGCCGAGAGCGGGGAACGCGGTGACACCCTCACCCGCGAGGAGATGAGCAAGCACCTCGGTGCCCACCTGTGCCGGTGCACCGGGTACGTGAAGATCCTGGATGCCATCGAGGCGGTGGCTCAGGGCAAGGAGCTCACACCCGAGGTGCCTGGTGGCATCGGCAGCCGGGGCATGAAGTACGAGGCCCGGGAGCTGGCCCTGGGAGACCGCGCCTACATCGACGACCTGCGCGTGCCCGGGATGCTCCATGCCTCCCTTCGCCTCACCGACCACGCCCGCGCCGACATCCGGCACATCGACATCGAATCGGCGGCCAGCGCACCCGGCGTCGTGGCGGTGTTCACCGCAGCGGACGTTCCCGGCGAGCTCCGGGTCGGCCTCATCCACAAGGACTGGCCCATCCTGATCCCCGAGGGCGGCCGCACCTCGTTCGCCGGCGACGTGCTGGCCGTCGTCGTGGCCGAGAGCCGCCAGCAGTCCCGCGCCGCAGCCGACCTGGTGGGCGTCGAGTACGAGGTGCTGAGAACGATCACCGACCCGGAGGCGGCCATCGAGGACCCCGAGATCGCGGTGTGGGGCACCGACAGCAACGTCCTGTCGATCTCCAGGTACGCCCGGGGTGACGTGGACGAGGCGCTCGCTACCAGCGCCCACCGGGTGAGCGAGGTGTTCGAGACGCAGCGCATCGAGCACGCCTTCCTGGAGCCCGAGGCCACGTTGGCCGTGCCCGATGCGGCCGCGGGAACGCTGCACGTGTACTCCGGTGGTCAGGGCGTGTGGGACGACCGCAACGACATCTGCCGGGTGCTCGGCCTCGATCACGACAAGGTCACCGTCGAGCTGGTCTCCAACGGTGGTGCGTTCGGCGGCAAGGAGGACATGGTCAACCAGGGTCAGGCCGCGCTGGCCGCCTGGCTGTTGCAGCGGCCCGTCAAGTGTGTGCTCTCCCGGGAGGAGAGCCTGCGCATGCACGCCAAGCGCCATCCCATCCGCATGGCCTACGAAGCCGGCTGCGATGCCGAGGGTCGCCTCACGGCGCTCCGGGTGCGGGCTGTCGGCGACTCGGGGGCGTACGCCAGCGTCGGCATGAAGGTGCTCGAGCGCATGGCCGGCCACGCCAGTGGCCCGTACCACCTGCCCTCCATCGACGTGGAAGCGGTGGCCGTACGCACCAACAACCCCGTGTGCGGCGCGTTCCGCGGGTTCGGCGCGAACCAGGCCCAGTTCGCCATGGAGGGCGTGCTCGACCGGCTGGCGGCATCGGTCGGCATCAGCGGGTGGGAGATCCGCAAGCGCAACGTCATCAAGCCCGGCGCGGTGTGGGGCCCGGGCCAGATCATGGACGACGGCTGTCTCGGTGCCGAGCGCTGCCTCGACGAGGTCAAGCCGGCGTACGACGCGTGGACAGCCGAGGGCAAGGCCGTCGGGCTCGGTCTCGGCTTGAAGAACAGCGGGCTGGGCAACGGGTTCAAGGAGGTCACTCGCGCCGTCGTGCGGTTCCGGACCGACGGTGTCGTGGAAGTCCGTCACGGCTGGACCGAGATGGGTCAGGGGGTGCACACGGTTGCGCTGCAGGTTGCGGTCGAGGAGCTGGGCATCGATCCCGCTCGCATCCAGGTCATCGTCGATACGACGCGCGAGCTCGGGCTTGGCCAGACCACCGGGTCCCGGGGCACGCTGATGGGCGCGGGCGCGGTGAAGGCGGCGTGCGAGTCCGCCTTGGCGGACCGATGCCAGTACGAGGTCGACTACGAGGGCGAGTACCGCGTCGACTGGACGCACAAGCTGGGCGAGGTGGAGCAGCCCATCATCCACTCCACCTTCGGCTACGCCGCCCAGCTCGTGGTGATCGACCGGGCGACAGGTGCCATCGAGCGGGTCATTGCGGCGCACGACGTGGGGCGGGCCGTGAACCCGACGCTGTGCGAGGGCCAGATCGAGGGATCGGTCCACATGGGCCTCGGCTACGCGCTCACGGAGGACTTCCCCGCCGACCCCGACACCGCCTTCCCCACGAACATGACGCTGCGGAGCCTTGGCATCCTGCGACCCAAGGACGTGCCGCCGATGGACGTCATCCTGGTGGAATCGCCGCAGCCCAACTCGCCCTACGGCATCAAGGGCGTCGGGGAGATCGGCCTGGTGCCCACGGCGGGCGCGGTGGCCGCCGCGCTGCACGACCTCGACGGCGAGTGGCGCACGTCTTTGCCGATGTCCCGCAGTGCCGCTGCCGAACCCGACCCCAGCGCATCTGCGGGCGAATGACCACATCTCGTGTGGGTATTCGCCCGCAGAAGGTCGTCGAGGGTCGGTCGACGACGCCGGGCTTCGTCTGCGGGCACCACCACCTGTACTCGGCGCTGGCCCGGGGCATGCCTGCACCTCCTCGGCAGCCGACGACGTTCCTGGAGATCCTGGAACAGGTGTGGTGGCGCCTCGACGTGGCGGTCGACCTGGAGATGCTGCATTGGTCGGCGATGCTCGGCGCGCTCGAGGCGCTGCAAAGCGGCACCACGGCCATCGTGGATCACCACGAGAGCCCGAGTGCGATCGAGGGGAGCCTCACGGTGATCGCGGGTGCGTGCGCCGAGGTGGGTGTCCGGGTGGTGTGCGCCTACGGGGTGACCGATCGTCACGGACCCGAGGGGGCCAAGGCCGGTCTGGCCGAGAACGAGCGCTTCCTGCGTTCGGGCGGCCGCGGCATGGTCGGCGTGCACGCCGCGTTCACCTGCGGCGACGAGCTGCTGGAGTCGGCCGCAGGGCTCGCTGCTGACCACGGCGTCGGGGTCCACATCCATGTGGCCGAGGGTGAGATCGACCGTCCGGCCGGTGAGCGGCTGGCGGGGCTGGCCAAAGACGACTGGCTGCTCGTGCATTGCGTCCACCTCAATCGCGACCTGCCCGGCACGATCGCCCACAACCCCCGCTCGAACATGAACAACGCGGTGGGCTACGCCCGGCCCGCCGCTCGCCGGAACCCAGTCGTGCTCGGCACCGATGGCATCGGCGCCGACATGCTGGAGGAGTTCCGGCTGGCCTACGTGCGCCATCGCGAGGACGATGTGCTGGCGTCGCCCGAGACGGCGTGGGGGTGGCTGGAAGGCGGCTGGGATCTGGTGCCCGAGGCGCGGACCGACACGGTGACCTGGAGCTACGACCACGCGGGCGAGGCCTGGCGGGTGGCCTTCACCCCCGGCGTCAGAGCACTGGATGTCGCCACCGCCGAGGGTGAGGTCCTGCTGCGCGACGGCCAGCCCACGCGCGTCGATGCCGCCGAGGTGCGAGCCAAGGCCGCCGAGCAGGCCGCCCGACTCTTCGCCCGACTCTGAAGGGACTTCTATGCCCACGCCCGCCGCCCTCTACCTGCAGGACGCCCACCCCATCCGCGACGGCATGGCCTACGCGCAGTACGCGGAGGCCAAGGGCTTCGACGCGGTGTGGCAGGCCGAGAGCCGCCTGGTGCGCGAAGCCACGGTGCCCATGGCCGCCTTCGCCAGCGTCACGGAGCGCATCAAGGTCGGCTCCGGGGTGGTC
>CAZTVJ010000211.1:0-3697 GCA_964616935.1 uncultured Acidimicrobiales bacterium
GAACCCCGCCCGGCTGGCCGCGACGTTCTCTACCCTCGACGACCTTGCCCCCGGACGCGTGCTGCTGGGCATCGGCGCCTGGTGGGACCCTCTGGCGGCGAAGGTCGGCATCACGCGGGCCAAGCCGTTGCGGGTGATGCGGGAGATCATCACGACGGTGCGGGCCCTGCTGCACAACGAGACGGTCACGTTCGACGGCGAGTACGTCCACCTCGACGGGGTGGAGCTGGACTACGTGTACCAGGAGCGCCGGCCCAAGGAAGTCCCGATCTACCTGGGTGCCACCGGCATGCAGATGATGGAGCTGGCCGGCGAGATCGCCGACGGTGTGGTGCTGAACTACCTCGTGTCAGCCGACTACAACGCCCAGGCGATGGAGCACCTGGCCATCGGGGCGGCTCGAGCCGGTCGCCGCGTCGAGGACATCGACCGGCCGCAGCTGGTGGTGTGCTCGGTGCACGAGGATCGCCAGACCGCGCTCGACATGGCCCGGCTGATGGTGACGCAGTACCTCGGCCAGCAGCCCCACATCATGAAGGCGAGCGGCGTCCCGTCGTCGTTGCTCGACGCCGTCGGCGAGGTCCTGACGTGGCCGGCGACCCACGAGCAGGTGGAAGCAGCGTCGAAGCTGGTGCCCGACGAGATCGTGCAGATGCTCACCGCCTCGGGCACGCCCGACGATGCCCGGGCCAAGGTGGCCGAGTACCTGCGAGGCGGGGCGACGTGCCCGATCCTCTACCCGCTGGGCGACGTCCACGCCATGATCGACGCCTTCAGCGAGTGGGAGGCGTAGCCGCCTCGCTGCGCTGGGTGCGTTCCCCGCTCAGTCGGCGCGGACCCAGACGACCGAGCGCATCGGCATGAGGTTCTGGGCCCAGATGAAGTCCATCGCCGGAAGGCTCAGGCGGACGCAGCCGTGTGACGCCGGGTAGTTCGGGATGCGGTTGCTGCCGTGCACCGCGACACCGCCGCGGAAGTACTTGGGGCGGTACAGGTCGCCCAGGTCGCCCTCCCACCAGCCGTCCGGTCGTTCGCGGTCGACCTTGAAGCGCCCCTCGGGCGTGATGGCCGACCCGCTGATCTCGCGCTGGCTCTTCTCGCTGAACTCGGTGTAGTCCTGGCCCGAGCCCGTCGACGTGTTGAACGTCCACAACGTCTGCCCGCCGCGGACCACGAAGAGGATCTGCTTGCCCTTGCTGACCTCGATGAGGTCACCCTCGATCGACTGCGCGGTGGCGCGGGGCAGCGGGGTGTTCAGGACGGCCATCGTGTTCTTGCCGGCGATGCCGTCGGCCGGCAAGCCGGCGTACTTCTGGAACGCCATCACGGCCTGGCTGGTGGCTAGGCCGTAGCGACCGTCCGCGGCGTCGAGCCAGAAGCCGAGGTCGAGCAGGCGCTGCTGGAGTGCCGCGACGGCGGGGCCCTTGGACCCGGTTCGCACCGGCGTGAGGGGAGCCGCTACCGGGATCACCGCCGGCGGGGGCACGGTGGCGGGGGGCGGGAGGGTGGTGGGGGGCGGCAGCGTCGTCGGGGGGACCGTCGTCGTTGTGGTGGTGGTCGTGCTGCTGGTGGTCGTGGTGGCGCGCGCCGCCGTCGTCGTCGTCCGCGCCACGGTGGTCGTGGTGGCCGGAACGGTCGGTGCTGGGGTCGTCGCGGCCGGAGCAACCGCAGCCTCGCTCCCGGTGCAGGCCGATGCAGCGAGCGCGAGCCCGAGGGCCACTCCCGCTGCCGCCATCACCCTGGTCTGTCCCATGCGCGCCAAACCCACCTGCTCGGAAGCACGACAGTCTGCCGGGCTACCGCTTCGATGTCACCGCGGGCGCCATCGTCGCAGTTCAGCGGCGTCCGGCGACGACGTGGCCGAGGGCGACCACGGTGCCGGTGAGCGTGGTCGGCAGACCGGCGGACGGGGAGACCCCGGGGTGGTGGGCGGCCACCCGGATGCGGAGCGCGCCGGGACGGAGGCGGAAGCGCAGTGGCGATTGCAGGGTGACCGCTTCCCCGTCGACCCCGGCTTCGACCGGGGCGTCGCTCGTGACCTGGGCGTCGGTGGCTTCCCAGTGCTCGAAGCCGGCGAAGCGGTCGAGGTGGCCCGCGGTCTCGAGGGCGACCAGCTTCGCGACGTCCCCCGCGCCCTCGATGCGCAGCACGACGACCCCCAGGGTGCCGGTGGCAAGCGACGGTCGGGTGCCGAAGCCGGCGAGCCGGGTGAGCTGGTACGGGTTGTTGGAGATCTGCACGATCTGCGGTCCTACCACCGGCGGTGTGCCCGGCACTTCGACCGTCAGGTCGAGGGGCTCCGCATCTGGTCCGAGCAGCTCGGGGAGCATCGACGCCGCCGTCTGCAGCTTGTTGTCGCGGTACTCGGGCGACTGGACGATCTTGGCGTAGACGCCGAGCGACACGTTGTTGACGAAGACCTCGCCGTTCACCTCGGCCAGGTCGATCGACTGCTCGCGGGCGTCGGTGAAGGCGGCCATGGCGCCGACCACGTCGTTGCGGTCGATGCCGAGGTCGAGGGCGAAGTGGTTCCGGGTGCCGGACGGGATGGGCACGAAGGCCAGATCGTGAGCAGCGGCGACGCCCGCGACGATCGCCTGCGAGCCGTCGCCTCCGGCCATGCCGAGGCAGTCAGCCCCTCGCGCGACAGCGTCCTCGGCCAAGCGCTTCAGGTCGTCGCCTTGGCGGAGCATGACGGGCTCCACGCCGAGGCGGCGAGCCTCGCCCGCCAGGTCCAGCTGCTCGGCCTTGCCCCCGCCGGACTTCGGGTTGACGAAGAGCACCGCCCGCGACGGCGCGGCAACCCGCCGGCCCGAGGGGAGCGGGCGCAGTGCCCGGCGCGCCAGAGCAAAGCTGAGCGCGCTGAGGCCGGCAACGAGAGCCACGGCGACGCCCCCCCGCTTCCCCGAGACGAGGAGGAGCACGAGACCAGCAGTCGCGACCACTGCGACCACCAACCACAGCACACGCAAGCGGCTCCGGCCGACGACCGCCATCCACGCGCCCGTGATGGCGACGATGACGAGTGCCAGGGCGGCGACGACCCGCACCGGGCTCTGCCACACGAGCACGGCGGTGACGCCGAGGGCTGCAACAAGGGCGACGATGGCGCCGCAGGCGAGCAGGCGACGATGGGAGCGGGCGGCGTCGACGTCGTGGCTCATGGCAACGACGAGTCTTCCCGATGGTGAGCGTTGGTGTGCGACCATCGGAACATGCCGGAACCGTGGTGGCGAGAAGCCGTGATCTACCAGGTGTACCCGAGGTCCTTCGCCGACGGATCGGGCGACGGCATCGGCGATCTCGAAGGGCTCCGGCTCCACCTCGACCACCTCACCTGGCTCGGCGTGGACGGTGTGTGGCTGTCACCCATCTACCGCTCGCCGATGGCCGACTTCGGTTACGACGTCAGCGATCACTGCGACGTCGATCCCGTGTTCGGCGACCTCGCCACCGTCGACCGGCTCCTGGCCGATGCCCACGCCCAAGGGCTGCGAGTGCTGCTCGATTGGGTGCCGAACCACACCAGCGACCAGCACCCTTGGTTCCTCGCGTCCCGCTCCTCGCGCGAGGACCCGAAGCGGGAGTGGTACGTGTGGCGCGACGGCGGCGGACCCGACGAACCGCCCAACCATTGGGGGGCCGCCTTTGGCGGGCGGGCGTGGACCTGGGACGAGGCCACCCGGCAGTGGTACCT
>CAZTVJ010000212.1:0-4156 GCA_964616935.1 uncultured Acidimicrobiales bacterium
TGGCCCCGCCCACCGTCGCCCCGCCCACCATCGCACCGACCACCCAGCCGACGGTGCCACCGACCGAGCCCACGATCCCGCCGACGGAACCGACGGTGCCGCCGACGGAGCCCACCGAGCCGCCGACGACGCCACCCACCACCGCAGCGCCGAGCATCCCGGTGCCGCCCGGCTCGGTCTACAACGACGCTCGCGCTTTCGCCCAGGCCTGGAACGCGGCCGTGGCTGGCACCGACGTCCCCCCGATCCGGGAGCAGGACGTCCAGGAGCTCGACGACGGCCCGACCGCGAAGACCTTCCTCGTCCTGCTCTCGGAGCACGTGGGGCTGCTCGGCGTCGTCCGCAACGACGACAACTCCCTCGCCGAGGTCATCGAGGCCTGGGTGCCTGGCGGCGACGAAGCAGCCAACCAGCTCTACCGGGACGCCTTCGACGTGCTGGTGCAGGTCCTGAACCCCGACGTCGACGAGGCCGGGCGCGCCGCTCTCGCCGGCCAGCTCGGCCTCTCGCCCACGTCGCCGCCGTTCGCCGCCGGCACGAACCTCGCCGCGACGCAGGTCCCGAACCGCTACCAGGCGGCCACGCGCGACACGGCGAGCCGCGGCACCGCCAGCCTCGTCAGCGTGGTGTCGAGCCTTCCGCGCTGAACGCGCGGCGACGCGCTCCGACAACAGCGACCAACGCCCCGAGCATCGCGGCCGCCGTCGAGGCAACGAGGATCGCCAGCTTGGCGACGTCCTCGATCGCGGCGCCGGCGAAGGCCAGGTCCGTGATGAACAACGACACGGTGAAGCCGATGCCGGCCACCGTCGCCACCGCCAGCAGGCTCCCCCAGCCGACGCCCTCGGGCAGGCGAGCCCACCCGATCCGCACGGCGAGCCAGCTGAAGAGGGTGATGCCCAGCGGCTTGCCCACGACCAGGCCGAGCAGGACGCCCACGAACACGGGCTCCGTCACGTCGAACGACGCCCACGACAGGGGGATGCCGGCGCTGGCCAGGGCGAACACCGGGACGATGAGGTAGCTGACCCAGGGGTGCAGCGCCCGCTCGTAGCGCTCGCCGACCGAGACGCTCTCGCGGATCATCTGGGAGGTGCGCAGGACCTCGTCGGGCCCTAGCTCGGCCCGGTTCTCCAGCGTGTCGACGACGGCCTCGGTCTCGACACTGGGTTGCAGCGGCCGCACGGGCGTGAGCAGGCCAAGGACGACGCCGGCGATGGTCGCGTGCACGCCGGACTCGAAGACCGCGAGCCACAAGAACAGGCCGAGCAGGACGTAGACGGGCGTGTACCAGACCTTCACCCGCCGCATGAGGCCGATCACCCCGGCGGTGACGGCGGCGGCGGCGAGCCACGTGAACGACATGTCGTCCGTATAGGCAACCGCGATCACGAGGATGGCGCCGAGGTCGTCGACGATGGCGAGGCTCAGGAGGAAGAGCTTGAGCGACGCCGGGATGCGCCGCCCCAGGAGCGCGACGACGCCGAGCGCGAAGGCGATGTCGGTGGCCATCGGGATGCCCCAGCCCTCGACGCCAGGACCCCCGGCGTTGAACGCGAGGAAGATCGCCGCCGGCACCACCATGCCGCCGAGTGCGGCGATGGCCGGGAGCGCCGCGGTGCGCGGATCGCGCAGCTCACCCGTCACGAGCTCGCGCTTGATCTCCAGGCCGACCACGAAGAAGAACAGCGCCATGAGCCCGTCGGCCACCCAGGCCTCCAGCGATTCGGACAACCGGAAGCTGCCGACCTGGAGGGAGATGTCGGTCTCCCAGAGGTGGTGGTAGCTGTCGGGCCACACGTTGGCCCAGACCAGCGCGACGATGGCGGCGAGCACCAGCAGGATCCCGCCGGCCGCCTCGATGTGCAGGAAGGCGGCCAGCGGTTGCGCGATGTTGCGAGCGAGGAAGCGATCGCTCTGCAGGAAGGTGGCGGCCTGCGGGCGGTCACCAGCACTCGGGTCTGACGTCATCGGTGCTCCTGTGCGCGTCGGAGTGAGTCGCCGACCAGGCTTCCCGGCACACCCGAAGCGCCGATCGTACCGATCCCACCACGGTACGGTCGCCCAGCGGTGCCCCTCCTCGCTGATGCCGACGACCGTCGCATCGTGGCGCTGGCCGTGCCAGCGCTCGGCGCGCTCGCCATCGAGCCGCTCTACGTGCTGGTCGACACGGCCATCGTGGGTCGGTTGGGCACGACGCCCCTGGCCGGTCTGGCCATCGCGGCATCTGTCCTCCTGCTCGTCGTGGCCGGGTGCAACTTCCTCGCGTACGGCACGACCCAACGCCTGGCCCACCACCGCGGCGCGGGACGCCCAGCGGCAGCCGCGGGCGTGGGCGTGCAAGCACTGTGGTTGGCGCTGCTGCTCGGGGCGCCGCTTGCCGTTCTCGTCGCGGCCCTCGCCGAGCCGGCGGCCCGCCTCCTCGGCGGCTCTGGCGCCGTGCTGGAGACAGCGACGACCTACCTGCGGATCAGCGCCATCGGGTTGCCGTTCGTGCTCGTGGCGCTCGTCGCCAACGGCGTGTTGCGCGGCGTGGCCGACCTGCGGACGCCCCTCGTCATCGCCCTCGTCGCGAACGCCGCCAACCTCGTGCTCGAGATCGTCGCGGTCTACGTCCTCGACCTCGGCATCGCCGGTTCTGCCGCGAGCACGGTCGTGGTGCAAGTCGCCGCCGCGGTGGCGTTCCTCGTCGCGATCGCGCCGCACCTGAGACCGGCGGTCACCTGGAAACCAGCCCGGGCCGAGATGGCGCCACTGCTCTTGGCGGGCCGGCACCTGCTCGTGCGGGTCGGGGCGATGCTGGCGGTGATCACGGGCACCACCGCAGTCGCCGCGCGCGTCGACGACGTGACGCTCGCTGCGAACCAGATCGTCCTGCAAGCCTTCAACCTGTTCGCGCTGGTGGTCGACGCGCTGGCCATCCCGGCCCAGACGCTGGTGGCCGGCGCGCTCGGCGCCGGTGGCATGGACGCCGCCGTGCGCCTGGGGCGGCGGGTGCTTCGGCTGTCGCTGTTCACCGGCGTCGGGCTCGGCGTCGCCGTGGCCGTGCTGGCCTGGCCGCTCCCGCACCTGTTCACCGACGACGACGCCGTCGCCACCCGAGCGACCGCGGGATTGATGGTGCTGGCGATCGCCGAGCTGCCGGCCAGTGTGGCGATGGGGCTGGACGGTGTGCTCATCGGGGGCGGGGACTACCGCTTCCTCGGCCGAGCCTCCGTGGCCTACCTGGTGGCGTTCGTCCCCCTGGCGGTGGCCACACTCGCCTGGCCGTCGCTCGGGATCGTAGGGGTGTGGCTGGCGATGACGTCGTGGCTCGCGGCCCGAGCCGTCACGAACCTCGTGCGCTTCGAGCGGCGGCGCTGGGCACAGACGCTGTGAGCACGACTTCGAGATCGTCGAGCGCGTCCCACGGGTCCTCGCCGACCAGGACGCCGGTCATGCCGACGGCCTCGGCGCCGACGACGTTGCCGGGATGATCGTCGAGGAAGACGCAGCACTCGGCTGCAACCCCGAGGCGTTCGGCGGTGAGGAGATAGATCGCCGGCTCGGGCTTGCGCAGACCGACCTCGCTCGAGTCGATCACCTCGTCGAACCACTCGAGTGGGAACTGCTGGTGCCAGGTGGGGCGGAAGGCGGCGATGTTGTTCGTGCAGATGGCGAGCTGGTACCCGCGGTCTCGCAGCTCTCGGACCTTGGCGAGCACCATCCAGTGGATGCTCATGGTGTCGAAACCACCGTTCATGCGCGAGCCGATGTCGATCGGGCGGCCGAACACGGCGGCACTCCGGTCGTGCACCCAGGCCGCGTACTCGGGCATCTCGATGGCGCCGATCTCGAGCAGGTGGAACTTGTTGGTGTACTCGTCGCCGTTGACCGGCTCGGCTACCTCGAGGCCGTAGCCGAGGAGGTCGGCCAGGGTGCCAGGCGCGACGCCGAGCAGCGCTTCGTACTGGGCGAGGCGGCGGAACGGCGACTGCGAGATGACGCCGCCGTAGTCGAAGATGACGGCCTCGATGGGGGGTTGGGCCATCGGGTGATCGTAGGGCAAGAAGGTTCAGTCGTAAGCAGCCTCCACGGACCAGCGGCCGCCCTCGAGCCGGACGAGGTAGGCCAGACCGGCTTCGGTGAGCAGCTGGAAGCGGGCCCGGCGGCGGTG
>CAZTVJ010000213.1:0-6410 GCA_964616935.1 uncultured Acidimicrobiales bacterium
ACGATGTTGGTGGCGTTGAGCGACCAGCCGACCGGGAACTCCACCCCCAGCTGCTCGAAGGCGACCGAACCGTCCCGGTAGTTGCTGATGCGGGCGTCGCGACGCTCCCAGGCGACCTGGTCGTAGGGGTGGATCCCCGCCGTCGTGAAGGTCCGACGGATGCCGATGCCGATGCGCTCCGGTGCGAGGGACATCCCCTGCTCCCTTCATGTTGTTCAGGTCGTGTTGTTCAGGTCGTGTGGTTCGTGCCCGGCGGCACCGAAGGCCCAGGTGGGTGGACCTGGGCCTTCGCCGTCGTCGCTGGTCTCGGGCCTCGGCGGCTTCATTGCTGCCCCCAGGCAGCGGCCTCCGCGGCTACTAGATCTTGTGTCTCTTGCACGCTATCGACGAGCCCGGCCACTAGCGCTAGAGCATTACACCACTGTAGTTACGCTGATGTCAACGATGGAATCGAGGAACTTTCGCGCCGCCCGGGCCGGCATCTGGCACCTCGGCCCCGCTGCGGCGAGAGAGGGCAGGTCCGGGGCGTCCACGCCCCACGGCGCCCGCAGGTGCAGCCCCTGGGTTCGCCTCCACATCCGCCTCGCTCCCTCGCCGCAGCCCGGTTACGGAGGTCCACCCTAGGAAGATGACCCTGTGGGGAGGAAGAGGGAAACCCTGTGAACTTCGCTGTGAATTCCGGTCCACGTGTCCACAGGCTGCCCACAGCCCGTGGAAATCGGGCGTGGAACGCGCGCGGTGCGACGTAACGCCCCGCGGTCGTCAGGCGACGGCGCGAACGACGACGGGGATGCCGTTCAGGACCGCGTTGCCGGAGAGTGGGTCGAAGGCCTCGTGGTCGGCGAGGACGTTCGCGTTGGCGCCGGCGTGGGCGCGGGCGACGGCCATCTCGACACCCGGGAGGTCGTGGCCCCATCCATGGGGCAGGCTCACCACGCCGGGGCGGATGCCGTCGGTGACCTCGACCGGTGCCTCGATGCTGCCCACCCGTGACGTGACGGCGGCCGCGCGGCCGTCCACGAGGCCGAGCCGAGTGGCGTCGTCCGGGTGGACCTGCAGGGTGAACTGCGGTCGGCCCTTCACCAGGACGCCGATGTTGTGCATCCAGGAGTTGTTCGAGCGCAGGTGGCGCCGGCCGACGAGCAGCAGCTCGTCGTCGTCAGGCACCGCCGCCATGACCTCGGCCAGGCGCTCGCAATCTGCCGCCAGCTCGGGCGGGGCCAGCTGGATGCGCCCGTTCGGCGTGCGCAGGATCTCGGGCAAGCGGGGCTCCAGCGCTCCCAGGTCGATGCCGTGCGGCTCTGCGGCAAGTGCCTCGAGGCTCAGACCCTCCGGGTCCGTCCCGAAGCCGTCACCGTAGGGACCGGTGCGGAGCATGAAGTCGAGCAGGCGCTCGGGCCCGGTGCGGCCACCCTCGCCCAGCGCCTTGAGGATCTCGTCGGGATCTCGGCCGTGGATCGGGCTGGTGGCATCCCCGACCGCGTGGTGCACCATCGACGAGACCGCCTGGTCGTCCACCACCGACGGGTCGGCGTCGGCACCCATGCCCTGCGCGATGAGGGCCAGCTTCGCCATGATCTCCCACTCGTCGGGCTGGCCGGCGCCGAGCGGCAGGACGGCGGGGCTGTAGTTGGCGACGTTGCGCACAGCGAACTGCAGCAGCAGCAGGTCGTAGTGCGGGCGTTGGAGCGCCGAGGGTGGCGGCAGGATCACATCGGCGTGACGCGTGGTCTCGTTCAGGTAGATGTCGACGCTGACCATGCACTCGAGCGTGGCCAGGGCGGCGTCCAGGCGGTTCGAGTTCGGCGTCGACAGCACCGGGTTCCCGGCCACCGTGACGAGGGCGCGGACCCGGTCGTCGTGGTCGCCGTCGATCTCCTCGGCCAGGGCCACCACCGGGTACTCACCCAACACCTCCGGCAACCCCCGCACCTTCGTCCGGCCGCGACCGATGCGAAAGCCAGGGCCCTTCCCGGGCGTCCCTCGCGTCGTGGCGCCGCCGGCGGCCGGCAGGGCGAACATGGCTCCACCCGGTCGGTCGAGGTTGCCGGTGAGCACGTTGAGGACGTCGATCAGCCACGACGCCGTCGTGCCAAAGGCCTGCGTACACGTGCCGATGCGGCCGTACACGGCCGCGCTCGGTGCCGCCGCCAGCTCTCGGGCGATCCGCCGGATGACGACGGCGTCGATACCGCAGGCCGAGGCGACCGCCTCGGGCGCGAACGGCACTGCCAGCGCCTGGACCTCGTCGAGGCCGTCGAGGTGACCGGCGACGTGTGGGCCGGGATCGACGAGCCCTTCGTCGAACAGCGTGTGCACGAGCCCCATCAGCAACAGCGCGTCGGTGCCGGGTCGCACGGCCAGCCACTCGTCGGCCTCCTCGACGGTGCGGCTGCGCCGGGGGTCGACGACGACGAGCGTGCCGCCCCGGGCCCGCAGTGCCTCGAGCCGACCGGGGAAGTCGGGGGCGGTGCAGAGGCTGCCGTTCGACGCGTAGGGGTTGGCACCCAGCATGAGCAAGTAGTCGGTGCGGTCGAGGTCAGGGACGGGGATCGTGACGGCCGTTCCGAACATGTACCCGGCTGCTACCTGCTTCGGCATCTGATCGACGGTCGAGGCGCTGTAGCGCTGGCGCGTGCCGAGGGCCTGGATGAGCGTCCGGTTGAACAGCATGGGCGAGAGGTTGTGCGCGGTCGGGTTGCCGATGTACACCGCCAGCGCCTCGCGGCCATGGCGCTCGATGACGGGCAGCAGCAGGCGCTCGACCTCCGCGAAGGCCTCGTCCCACGACACCTCGACGTGGCGACCGTCGCGCTTCACCAGGGGATGGCGCAGGCGATCAGGATCCTCGTGGAGCTGCTTCAACGTGGAGCCCTTGGGGCAGATGTACCCATGGCTGAACACGTCGTCGCGATCGCCACGGATGCGCGCCACGTGGTCGCCTCGCATCGTGATCTCCAGCCCGCAGCCGGCCTCGCACAGCGGGCAGGTCCGGTAGGCGATGCGCGTCAGCTCGGCGGTGTCGGTCATGGCGCGTCCCCCTGGCTCGGCCTGCAGCCCATCGTGGTCCCCCGTGGTCGGGTCATCCAAGCCGGCGGCCCCCGACGCCGGCGTGGCGTTCTGCCACGATGCCGGCATGGAGCTGCTCCACCCACGCCACGACGTCGACGTCTCGCTCGGGTCCCTCTACGTCGACGATGAACGGCGACGGGCCGACCGGCCGTACGTCCTCGCCAACATGGTCGCCTCGGCCGACGGCGCCACGGCCTTGGACGGCCGTTCCGGTGGCCTCGGCAACGAGACGGATGCCGAAGTGTTCCGGCTGCTGCGCCAGCAGGCACCCGTGATCCTGGTCGGTGCGGCCACCGTGCGGGCGGAGCGCTACCGGCCGTCGGCCGTGCCCGGCCAGCGGATCGCCGTGGTGAGCCGCTCCCTGGAGCTCGACCTCGACTCGGAGCTGTTCCGCGACGGCCGTGGCGTCGTCGTGACGACGCTCGACGCCGGCGCGCTCCCCTCGACGGTCCCGGTCATCCGCGCCGGCGAGGGCTCGGTGGACCTGCGCGCCGCGCTCGATGCGCTCGGCGAGCCCACGGTGCTCACCGAGGGCGGCCCCGGATTGCTCCACCAGCTCATCGCCGACGACCTCCTCGACGAGCTCTGCCTCACCGTGGCCCCGTGGCTCGTGGGCGGAAGCTCGGCCCGCGTCGGCGGCGGGCCCCGGCCGGCGAGCCCGACAGCCATGGACCTGCTCCATGTGGGCCGCGCCGGCGATCACCTCTTCCTGCGCTACCGGCGGGAGACCGCTCAGACGTGATCGGCGGGCTCGACCCTCGACGGTTCCGCCAGGAGGCGGGCCTCGCGCTGGAAGTCCGCCACGTCGTCGAAGCCCTTGTAGACGCTGGCGAAGCGGAGGTAGGCGACGTCGTCGAGCTCTCGGAGGGCTTCGAGCACGGCCGTGCCCAGGAAGGCGCTGGACACCTCGGCGCCCTCCAACCGAGCGCTGTCCTCGACGTCGGCGGCCAGGCTCTCGAGCTGCTCATCGGTGACCGGACGTCCCTTCGCGGCCAGGCGGACGCCGACCACGACCTTCGCCCGATCGAAGGGCTCTCGACCACCCGAGCGCTTCACGACCGTCATCGGGACCTCTTCGAGGCGCTCGTAGGTGGTGAAGCGATGACCGCAGGCCTGGCAGACGCGGCGCCGTCGGATGGCCGCACCCTCCTCGGCCATGCGCGAGTCGAGCACCCGGGTGTCGGGCATCGAGCAAAGTGGGCAGCGCACCTGCTGGACGCTAGCCGCGGGCCCCCGCCTCCCGGCCGCCCGTGACATGGCGTCAGGGCAACAGGAGCTGCTGGCCGACCTCCAGCGCCGCGCCGCCGTTGGCCCGCACGAGCGCACGCACGAGTGGCCGGACGTCACCCTCGGGGCGCAGGGTGCGGGCGACGGACCACAGCGTGTCGCCCGGCTGGACGAGGTAGGTGGCCGGGCCGGGGCGGCGCTCGGGGACGGAGGCAGGTACGTCGCCGAGCGCCGCCGCAGCCCGTGCCGCCCCCCAGGCGGGGGCGGCAGCGAGGAGGACCACCAGCAGCACGGCCCGCAGGCGTCGGCGCCGGAGGGTGATCGCCGACGGACGGGGTGCGACGTAGGCCGTGAGCTCGCTGCCAGGCATGGTGGTGAGCACAGCAACCATCTCGACGCTCCCTCGGTGGTGCCGTGGGCAGGCCCACGGGTGGATCTCCTCGGGTCGAACGAGTGTTCGGCCTCGGACGGATACCGTGCCACGAACGCCTGTTCGCTGTCAAGGGCCGGCCACGAACGGACGTTGGGAGAACAGATGTTTGACCCCGTCATCGAACACCTGTACGGTAACGGCATGGCCGACCTCACGCTCACCAGCCGCCAGCGCCAGATCCTCGAGGTGATCGAGGCCAACCTGCGCGACCGGGGCTACCCACCGTCCGTGCGTGAGATCGGCGAAGCCGTCGGGCTCACGTCACCGTCCACGGTCCACAACCACCTCGCCACCTTGCAGCGCCTGGGCTACCTGCGCCGTGACCCCACCAAGCCGCGAGCCATCGAGGTCATGTTCGACGCCCAGTCCGGTGCTCAGGCCGAGCGGCGCCCGGTGCGCCACGTGCCGCTGGTCGGCGACGTCGCCGCCGGCACCGACGTCCTTGCGCAAGAGAACATCGAAGAGGTGCTCCCCGTCCCTGCGGACTTCACGGGCGAAGGCGAGCTGTTCATGCTGCGCGTACGGGGCGACTCCATGATCGAAGCGGGCATCCTCGACGGGGACTACGTGGTGGCCCGCCAGCAGGACCACGCCAACCAGGGCGACGTCGTGGTCGCCGGCATCCCGGGCGACGAGGCCACCGTGAAGACGTTCACCCGCAAGGGTGCCAAGGTGGTGCTCCGCCCCGCCAACGCCCGGCTCGAGCCCATGGTCTTCGCCCCCCAGGACGTGCGGGTCTTCGGCCGGGTCGTCACGGTGCTGCGCCGGCTGTGAGCCGATCCCCCGCCTAGAGCTTGGCCAGTGCGGCCTCGTACGAGGCCTGCTCCCGGGCGGTACCGAGGTTCTCGCTCTCGATGACGTCGACGATGACGCCGTCGCGGTCGATGAGGAAGCTTGCGCGGTTGGCGCAGCCGAGGGCGTCGTTGAACACGCCGTAGGCCTGGGCGACGGCACCATGAGGCCAGTTGTCGGCCAGCACCGGGAACTGGTACCCCATCTCCTCGGCCCACTTCTTCTGCGCGAACGGTGAGTCGCAGGACGCCGCCAGCACCTGGACGTCGGCCGAGGTGTAACGGTTCAGGTCGTCACGCAGCTCGCACAGCTCACCCTGGCACATGCCGGTGAACGTGAACGGGTAGAACACCAGCAAGACGCTCTTGGTGCCACGGAAGTCGGCCAGGGAGACGGCTTGACCGCTCTGGTCCTTCAGCGTGAACTCGGGGGCTGGGGTGCCGGCGGCGAGGGCCATCGGGGTGCTCCTTCGAACGGTGGGTGGTCGGGGCGGCACGGTACCCGGCCAGGGCCAGGATCACGCACCCCGGCGCAGGAGATCGTCGAGCGCAGCGAAGACCCGTTCGAGGGGCGCCCGGTCCACCCGTTCGCCGGCTGTGTGGGCGAGCGTGGCGTCACCAGGGCCGAAGTTGGCCGCCGGGATGCCGTGCTCTGCGAAGCGGGCGACATCGGTCCATCCCAGCTTGGCCCGCACCTCCAGATCGTGGCGAGCGATGAGCCCCGCCATCAGCGGGTGCGTCACCGCCGGCGCCGCGCCCACCGCCACGTCGACCACCTCGAAGGTGTCGCCTGCAAGCAGATCGGGGGCGAGCACCGCGCGCACGTGGGCTTCGGCCTCCGCTGCTGAGCGGTCCGGGGCGAACCGGTGGTTCACCGTGAGCACGGC
>CAZTVJ010000214.1:0-6616 GCA_964616935.1 uncultured Acidimicrobiales bacterium
CGAGGTCGTGCACGGGCTGGGACGCTAGGGCAACCGGCCGGCTACAGCGAAGGCGGCCCGTCCCGAGCGGCGGCGGGATTCGACCCTGGCGATAGCCTCGCTCCGTGACCCTGGACCCCTTCCGGCTGCCCCGCGCCGCTACTCCTGTCCGCTACGACCTTCTCCTCGAGCCCGACCTCGGCGCCGGCGCGTTCACCGGCGTCGTCGACATCACGCTGGACGTGCACGAGGCCACCGCCGAGCTCGTCGGCAACGCCGTCGAGCTGGACATCGACGAGGCCTGGGTCGTCCTCGCGTCGGGCGACCGCCTCGCGACCAACGTCCGCCTCGACGACGGCTCCGAACGGTTCTTCGCGACCACCGCGACGCCCGTCGAGCCTGGCCAGATCACCCTCCACCTCGCCTTCCGAGGCACGCTGAACGACAAGCTACGGGGCTTCTACCGCTCCACGTTCACCGACGACGACGGCGCCGAGCGTGTGATCGCCACGACCCAGATGCAGGCCACCGACTGCCGCCGGGCCTTCCCCTGCTGGGATGAGCCCGAGCTGAAGGCCACCTTCGGCGTCACGCTCGTGGTGGACGACGACCTGCTCGCCATCTCCAACGGGCCCGAGGTGCGGCGAGAGCCCCTCGCCGGCGCCAGGGTGCGCATCACCTACGCGGACACGATGCCGATGTCGACCTACCTCGTCGCCTTCGTCGTCGGGCCGCTCACTGCCACCGAGCCGATCGACGTGAACGGCACCCCGCTGCGAGTCGTCCACGTGCCGGGCAAGGGGCACCTCACCCAGTTCGGGTTGGACATCGGCGCGTTCGCCCTGCGCTGGTTCGAGCGCTACTACGGCATCGCCTACCCGAGCGACAAGGTGGACCTGATCGCCCTGCCCGACTTCGCGGCGGGCGCCATGGAGAACCTGGGCTGCATCACCTTTCGCGAGCCCCTGCTGCTGATCGACACGAGCGTCGCCACGCAGCAGGAGCAGCAGCTCGTAGCCGACGTGGTGGCCCACGAGCTGGCCCACATGTGGTTCGGCGACCTCGTCACCATGAGGTGGTGGAACGGCATCTGGCTGAACGAGGCCTTCGCCACGTTCATGGAGGTGGCGGCGTGCGACGCCTTCCGACCCGAGTGGAAGCGTTGGGAGCTGTTCAGCGTCGAGCGCTCGGCCGCCTTCGAGACGGACGCGCTGCGTTCCACCCGGCCCGTGGAGTACGAGGTGCGGTCCCCAGCCGATGCCGACGGGATGTTCGACGTGCTCACGTACCAGAAGGGCGGCGCGCTGCTGCGCATGCTCGAGCAGTACCTGGGCGAGGAGCGGTTCCGCGACGGCATCCGTCACTACCTGGACGCGCACCGCTACGCCAACACCGAGACGAGCGACCTCTGGGACGCGCTGGAGGTCACCACGGGCGACCCGGTCCGGCGCATCATGGACACGTGGATCTGGCAGGGCGGCTACCCGCTCGTCACCGTGCGCCCGAGCGACGAGGGCCAGCACCTCGTGCTCTCCCAGCGCCGCTTCCTGTTCGGCGGTGACGACGATGGGAGCCACTGGGCGGTGCCGGTCATCGTGCGCCAGTGTCACGGAGACCTCACCAAGGAGGACCGCGTGCTGCTGGAAAGCGACGAAGCACGGATCGCGGTCCTCGACCCCGAGGCCGTCGTGGTGGTCAACGCCGGCAGCCACGGCTTCTACCGGGTGGCCTACGAGGGCGGCTTGCTCAACCGCCTCACCGGCTCAGCGCTGGCCGATCTCAGCACGCCGGAGCGGTACGCGCTCGTGGACGATGCCTGGTCGGCCGTGGTCGCCGGCGCCCTCGAGGTCGACGACTTCGTGCGCTTCGCGTCCGGCTTCGCCGACGAGCGCGAGCTCACCGTGTGGCAGGTGCTGCTCAACGGGCTGCGGTGGTGCGGGCGCTTCGTCGAGGGTGAGACCCGGTCCCGCTTCCAGGCCTTCGTACGAGACCTGGTCGGGCCGGCGCTCGATCGAGTCGGTTGGTCCTCCAGCGGCGAGGAGGACGCGCTGACTGCCGAGCTGCGCGGCACGCTCATCCGGGCGCTGGCCGTGCTCGGCGACGACGAAGGGGCCCAGGCCCAAGCTCGCGCGCTGCACGAGCGGGCGGTCGCCGACCCAAGCTCGGTCGATCCCGCGGTCGCGGCGGCCGCCCTCGGCGTCGTCGCCGCGACGGGCGACGACGACGACTACGCCGCCGTGATGGCCGGCTTCAAGGCGGCAGCCACCCCGCAGGACGAGATGCGCTACCTCTACGCGCTGCCCGAGTTCGCCACGGCGAGCCAGATGCAGCGCACGGTCGAGTTCGCGTTCGGCTCGGCAGTCAAGACGCAGAACGCGCCCTTCGTGCTGATGCGCGCCATCGCCAACCGCGACCACGGCGCCATCGCCTGGCGGGCCGTGCGGGAGCGATGGGCCGAGGCCAACGAGCGCTTCCCCGACAACGCCATCGTCCGCATGGTCGACACGGTGAAGACCCTCACGAAGCCCGAGGAGCAGGCCGACGTCGCCGCCTTCTTCGCCGAGCATCCCATCCCGCAGGCAGCCAAGACGCTCGACCAGGTCCTGGAACGCCAGCGGGTCAACGTCGCCCTGCGGGAGCGAGCCGGCGCACGCCTCGCTGCGCTCTTCGCGTAGCTCGGCTCACCGGCTCAAGCGCAACCCGGTGCTGGCTCAGGGCGCGCGCAGCGGGGCATGGGCGAACTCGGCCATGCCCTCCGCGAACCCGATGGTGGCCACGAAGCCCAGGCGGTCGCGGGCCTGGTCGGGAGAGGCGAAGACGTGGCGCACATCGCCCAGCCGGTAGCCGCCGACGATCTCGGGCCGCGGGCCACCGCGGCCGAACCCGTCGGCCAACGCCTCAGCCATCTCGCCGACGGTCCGGGGTTCACCGCTGCACACGTTGAACGGCCCCGGTGCCGGGTCGGCCGCCGTCAGCGCCAGCACGTTGGCGTGGGCGACGTCGCGGACGTGGACGAAGTCACGCGTCTGGCCGCCGTCCTCCAGCACCGCCGGCGACTGCCCTCGCTCGCAGGCCGACCGGAAGATGCTGGCCACACCGGCATAGGGCGTGTCGCGGGGCATCCGCGGCCCGTACACGTTGTGGTAACGCAGGGCCGTCACCACCACGTCGGGGTGCTCCCGCCCGTACGCGAAGGCCAGGTGCTCGGTGTGGACCTTGGTGGCGGCGTAGACGTTGCGGGGGTCGAGCGGTGCGTCTTCCGGGATCGCTTCGGGCGTCAGGGCAGCGCCGCAGAGCGGACAGGACGGCTCGTAGCGACCCGCCTCCAGGTCGATGACGTCTCGCGGGCCCGGGCGCTGCAGGCCGTCGCCTGTGCAGCGATAGCGCCCCTCGCCGTACACGACCATGCTGCTGGCCACGACCAGCCGGCCCGCGAACCCGCGGCGGTGCAGGGCCAGGAGCCCGGTGGCCGTGCCCATGTCGTTCGAGTGCGCGTAGGCGGTGATGTCGGCCAGGTCGACGCCGAGGCCCACCTTGGCGGCTTGGTGGCACACGGCATCGACCCCCGCCAGCGCCGCATCCCAGGACGCGACGTCGGTGACGTCACCCCAGATGTACGCGACGTCGTCGCGCCGGTAGTCCGGCAGTCCGCCATGGGCGGCCGGGTCGAGGTTGTCGATCACGACGACCTCGTGGCCACCCTGGACGAGCTCGTCGACAACGTGGGACCCGATGAAGCCGGCGCCGCCGGTGACGAGGACGCGCATCACCACGTTCCCGAGATGGCCGCTTGAAGGGCGACGGCCGACGCCGCTTGCAGGCCGAGCCACCACGAGCGTCGCGCCGCCGGCAGCGCGGCGCAGGCCACGATGATCCAGGGCATGAACGGCAGCCAGATGCGCTCGACTTCGGCCTTCGACAGCCCGGAGAGATCGGCCAGAGCCACGGCCCCCAGCGCCGCCCCCACGAGCAGCCACAGGCGGCGATCGCGCAGCCGTACCACGCCAACTGCGACCGCCGGGCCGAGCACGAGGGCCAAGGCGGCGAGGTTGTTGAACACGAAGAACCAGTAAGGCCGGCGCGTCGCGATGGTCACCCGGTATCGGATGCGGGTGGCCTCGAGCCCGTCGAACCACCAGAAGCCGGCCCACCGGTAGGCACCGAAGACTGCGGCGGCGCCGAGGGCCCAGGGCACCAGCACCACCCATCGGCGCCGCGCCACGACGATCACACCGGGGACCAGCCAGGCCAGGACGAGCCCGTAGCTGCACAGCAGCGCGAACCCGAGCAGCAGGCCGCCGGCGAGACCGGCCGCCATCGACCAGCCGCCTCGGCGTGCCGTTGCCAGCACGATGAGCAACGTCCCCCAGGCGCACAGTGCGGCGTAGAACGCGTCGGCGGTCGAGGCCAGGTAGATCGCCGCCGGCACGAGCACCAGGAACCACGCCGCCGCTCGAGCGGTGGCTTCGCTCGCGACCTCCCGAACGACCAGGAGCACGGCCGCAGCGGCGGAGCTGCCGCCGGTGATCACGAACGCCGCCTCCCAGAGCGGCCCACCGAGGCCGATGCGGTCAAGTCCGACGAGGATCGAGACGAAGCCGGGCGGATGCCCCTGGACGTGGATGGAGTAGTCGGCGATGCGTTCGGTGAAGGTCCGGAGGAACTCGCCGAAGTCGCCGATGCGGGGCAGCACGTCCAGGTAGTCGTACTGGTTGTCGAGCGGCTCGGTGAGACCGTGAGCTCCGACTCGCGCCGCGAGCAGCACGGCGAACAGCGCCGACGCCGCCCACACCGCGAGCACGAGCCGGGCGAACGACAGGGTGCTCGACCAACGCCGCGACGATCGCACCACCCACCAGGCGAACGCTATGGCCGGGACAAGACCGACGACCCCGAGCCAACCCTCCGGGCGCCACCGGCCGTAGAGCGGGGCGGCGCCGATGCTGAGGTCGTGGCCGGTGGCGTACAGGACGCCCGCGCCGATGCCGCACAGTGCGATGAAGCCCACCCAGACGGCCAGCACCTGGCGATCACGCCGAGACAGCGTCAACTCGTCCGAGGGCGCGTCGACAGGCGGGGCCTCGGCCATCCGGGGCACCCTACGTCTCACCGAGGGTCCGGCCGTCGGTAGGGTCGATCGGATGCCTGACGTCATCCTCCCGGTGCTCGACGAGGAGGACGCCCTGCCGTGGGTGCTTCAGCGCATGCCCGAGGGCTTCCGGGCGATCGTCGTCGACAACGGCTCCACCGACGCATCGGCCGCTGTCGCTCGCGACCACGGCGCCCTGGTCGTGCCCGAGCCCGCGCGTGGCTTCGGCGCAGCCTGCTTCGCCGGACTCAACGCAGCCACCAGCGACATCGTCTGCTTCATGGACGGCGACGGCTCGCTCGACCCCCTCAGCTTGCCCGTCGTCGCCGGCCTGGTCGAGCGAGGCGACGCCGACCTGGTGCTCGGCCGGCGCATCCCCGACCGGGGCGCGTGGCACCTGCACAGCAAGCTCGCCAACCGAGTCCTGGCCTGGGAGCTGCGTCGGCGGTCCGGGGCCCGCGTCCACGATCTCGGGCCGATGCGGGGCGCCCGGCGGGAGGCGCTCCTGGCCCTCGGTATCCAGGATCGTCGCTTCGGCTGGCCGCTCGAGATGGTCCTGCGCGCCGCCCGCGAGGGTTGGACCATCACCGAGGTACCCATCGCCTACCACGCCCGCCGCGGCGGCCAGTCAAAGGTGACGGGCACGCTGAAGGGAACCGTGCGGGCCATCGGCGACATGGGGCGCGTGCTGCGCTGAGTCGACGTCACACCAGTGCCAGCAACAGCGCCACGAGCGCGAGGTGGTACGTGACCATCACCGCCACCGATGCCGCGGGGAACGCATCCACGAACCGGTCGAAGCCGAGCAAGGCATCCGACACATAGAACGCCAGAGCTCCGACGACACCCCAGACCGCGCCGTGGGCGAAGGCGGCGACGACCATCGCCGAGATCACGACGAGGTAGGCGCCGACGGGAGGGACCAGCCGCGGGGACTGCCGGGCCGCACCGGCCAGGATCGTTCGGCCGACGCTCGCCTGGCCGGCGACGACCACGGCGACGCCGAGCAGCAACGCCGCCCAACGCTGCGTGCCGGCGACGAGGAAGCCGACCACGAACAGCAGGTGGCCGATGAGGAAGGCGCCGAGGCCGGCGATGAACAGGTCCCGGGGCAGCATCAGCAGCACGTCCCCGGCCAGGCAAGCGATGAAGGCGGCGACGAACCACCAGCGCATGGCCTCATCGACCGGCGTGATGGCCACGGCAGCCAGCGTGACCAAGCCCGTCACCACCGGCTTCGTGACGTACTCGAGCCTCTGGTGCGACGTTGCCCGGGACCACCAGTTGACCGGCGCGATCGCCACGGCCAGGCCGAGCAGGATCGCTGCCGTGGCGTTCACACCGCTACCCGCTACTAGCTCTCGACGGTGACCGTGCCGGTCATGGTCTTGTGGATCTCGCAGAAGTACGGAAACGAGCCCGCCTTCGCGAACGTGACCGTGGCCCCGCCGTCGGGGTCCAGCTCTTGGTCGAAGCTGGCGTCGTCGGCGGTGAAGGTGTGGGGCACGCCCTGGGTGTTCTTGATCTCGACGGCCGTGCCGGCCTTCA
>CAZTVJ010000215.1:0-12263 GCA_964616935.1 uncultured Acidimicrobiales bacterium
GGTCGTCCGCTCTGAGGGCCGCTCGGGCCCGGTCGTCCGCTCTGAGGGCCGCTCGGGCCCGGTCGTCCGCTCTGAGGGCCGCTCGGGCCCGGTCAGCGAGCTGGTCGCCGATGGATTGCGTGGTGCCGGTGACCGGTTCGGCGCACGCAGCTCGGATGCGGGCAGCAGCATCGGCCTCGCCCAGGAAGTCGAGCATGAGCGCGGCCGACAGCACCGCTGCCGTCGGGTTGGCCCGACCGGTGCCGACGATGTCGGGTGCCGAGCCGTGGACCGGCTCGAACAGCGACGGGCCGGTGCGGGCCGGGTTCAGGTTGGCCGAGCTGGCCAGCCCGATGCCGCCGCTCACGGCGCCACCGAGGTCGGTGAGGATGTCGCCGAAGAGGTTGTCGGTGACGATCACGTCGTAGCGCCCCGGGTCCTGCACGAAGTAGATGCAGGCCGCGTCCACGTGCTGGTACGCCGTGGCGACATCGGCATAGTCGGCGTGCACGGCGTCGAACGTCCGCTGCCAGAGGTCGCCGGAGAACGTGAGCACGTTGGTCTTGTGGACGAGGGTGAGGTGCTTGCGCTCGCGGCTTCGGGCCAGGTCGAACGCGTAGCGGATGCAGCGCTCCACTCCCCTCCGGGTGTTGACGCTGCCCTGCGTGGCCACCTCGTGCGGGGTGCCCTTGCGCAGGAAGCCGCCCTCGCCGGCGTAGGTGCCCTCGGTGTTCTCCCGGATGACGACGAAGTCGAGCCCGGGCGCGACGAACGGGCGCAGGTTCACGTACAGGTCCAGCTCGAAGCGCAGCCGGAGCAGGAGCCCGCGCTCGAGCACGCCCGGCGGCACGTCGGGCGTGCCCACCGCGCCGAGCAGGATGGCGTCGACCCCGCGCAGCTCGTCGAGCACCTCGTCGGGCAGCACCTCGCCCGTGCGGAGGTAGCGGGCGCCGCCGAGGTCGTACTCGGTCGTGGCGATGTCGACCCCGGTGGCGCGCACGACCTTCAAGGCCTCGGCCACCACGTCGGGGCCGATGCCGTCACCTCCGATGATCGCGAGCTGGTGGGTCACTGCTCTCCCTGAAACGGAAAAGCCGCCCCCGTAGGGACGGCTGGGAAGCGCACGCCGGGCCTGGCGTGCGCTACGAAATGATGCGTACCTGCGCGGCGCGGTGAGACATCAGGTCCAAAGTCTCCCCAATGGGCGGCCAGCTCGTCAACCCGGCGGGTAGCCTCGCCTGCATGTCCGATGTCCACGTTCTGTCTCGCGCCGCGTACGAGCGCCTGCAGGCCGAGCACGACGACCTCACCACACGTGGTCGCATCGAGATCGCCCAAGCCATCGAACGGGCGCGCGAGCTGGGCGACCTCTCCGAGAACGGCGACTACCACGCCGCCAAGGACCAGCAGGGCTGGATGGAGGCTCGCATCCGCGAGATCCAGATGGTCCTGAAGAACGTGGAGGTGGTCGACGACGTGGTCGTCGGCATCGCCGGACCGGGCACCGTGGTCACGATCGTCTACGACGGCGATGCCGACGACGACGCCGAGCGCTACCTCGTCGGTCACATCGAGGAGCGCGACGACGAGTTGGACGTCATCTCCCCGCGGTCGCCGCTCGGCGCCGCGCTCGTCGGTCACTCGGCCGGCGCGGTCGTCGAGTACGAGGCACCGAGCGGGACGTTGCGCGTGCGCATCGTCGCGGTCGAAGCCCGCTGATCGTCGATGACGGCCGATGCCGGGCTCGTCGGCCCGCCGCTTCCCCCTGGGCGCCCGCTGGAGCTGTCCGGACGCGGTACCACCTTCGTCCGTGAGGTCGCAGGGCCGGCCGGCGCCGAAGCAGTGTTCCTGCTCCACGGCTGGACGGTGACGGCCGACATCAACTGGTTCCCGTCGTTCGAGCCGCTCGGTCGGCGCTTCCGGGTGATCTCGCTCGACCAACGAGGCCATGGTCGAGGCATCCGATCGGCCGCACCGTTCCGCCTCGAGGACTGTGCCGACGACGTCGCAGCCGTCGCCGATGCGCTCGGCATCGACCGCTTCATCGTGGTCGGCTACTCCATGGGCGGGCCCATCGCCCAGCTGACGTGGCAGCGCCACCGTGACCGCGTCGACGGCTTGGTGCTGTGCGCCACGGCCCGGAGGTTCACCTCGGGAACGCGCGAGGAACGCCTTTGGCAGGTCTCGTTCAACGGCCTCGCCCTGGCGTCGCGGGTAGGCCCGGAGCCGGCGAGGCGGTGGCTCTCCGAGCAGTTCATCAGCCGCAGGGGCCGCGAACCGGACGCATGGGCGTTGGACCAGCTCCGCCAGGGGGACCTGCCAACCATCTTCGAGGCGGGGCGGGCTTTGGGCGGCTTCTCGTCGGTCGGGTGGGTCCGTGCCATCGATGTGCCGACGGCTGTCGTGGTCACCACAGAGGATCAGGTGGTCCCCATCACCCGCCAAGCCCGCTTGGCCGACAGCATCCCGGGAGCACGGGTGTTCCCCGTGGATGGCGGTCACGATGTCTGCGTGACTCAGCCCGAGCGCTTCGTGCCCTCCCTCGTCGCCGCCACGACCTGGGTCGCCGAACGGGCTCGTATCGGCGGTGCCTTCACCACGTCGGAGCTGCCGATGCCGGGACGCTCGGCCTGAAGGGGATCAGCCCGGGTCGGATGCGGGTCCACGCCCGTAGCGGGCCACGGCGTAGACGCCGGCAGCGATCAACAAGATGACGATGGCCAGCCCGCTCGCCGACGGCACAGTGACCAGGATTGTGACCACGATGAGCACAGCAACGAGCGACTCGAGGAGGTAGCCCATCGGGCTACTGGTTGCAGTTCGGATCCGCCTCACGGCAAGCCTCCGCTCGCGTCAGCTCCGCCCGATCGGAGGTTAGGGAGGATGCGCCACCCGCTGGTGGATGCTGCCTGGCCTGTCACGCAGGCAGGTCAGGACCGCCGTGCTCGCGGCGGCAGCGAGCTGGGACCGGCGGTCTTGCCGCGCGCGGCTGCGAACGTTGGGACCACAGCCCGAGCAGTGCCTCGACCAGCGGGCCCTCGCCCCGGGGGTCGACGATGACGTCGTCGCTGCGCTGCAGGCGGATGGCCGAGCACTGGCGCCCGTCCGGCGTGACGACGGTGGCCGTGCGGGCTCGAACGCGGCCGGGGTGCAGGCTGGGCCGACCGGACCAGCTCCCCAGGTCGTCAGGCGGGAAGGCCCAGCCATGCACGACGAGGGCGACGGCAGGGGTCCGGTCGGGCGCTACGGCGACCGTGTCGAGCAGGTGGTACGGGTTCCCTTCGCCGAGGCGGCGCCAGGGCACCGTCTCGGTGGCGAGTGCGGTCTCCAGCGCGGCGAGGTCGCCGAGACCGAGGGCGAGGAGGCGGGCAGGAGCCGTCCAGCACCCCGTGCGATGCTGGACCGCTTCGACGTTGCGGGCGAGGTGGGCGAGCTGGTCGTCGGTGAGGGCGAGCACGTCGGGGATGTGTGCCTGATCGCCCGAGGATCGGAAGGGCCCTCGGCGATCAGGGATGCAAGCCGGTGGCGTGCTCGATGGCGAGCGCGGCAGCGGCGACCTGCTGGCCGTAGCGGTTGCCCGGGGAGCGAGACAGGCGTTCAAGGGGGCCCGACACGCTGACCGCGGCAATGGTGCGCCCGGCGGGGTCACGCACCGGGGCGCTCACCGACGCCACCCCCGCCTCCCGCTCCTCCACGCTTTCGACCCACCTGGGCCGGCGATTCGCCGGCGATTCGCCGGCCCAGGGGCCGGCGCGCCCGTCGGGGTGGGTCGGGGGTGGGTCGGGGGTGGCGAGGACACGCCCCGCCGACCCCCGATCGAGAGGCAGGACCGCCCCGATCGGCACGATCCACCGCAGCCCGTGCGGCGACTCCAGCGACTCCACGCACACCCGGCGCCCCCCATCCCGCACGAAGAGCTGGACGCTCTCCCCCGTCTCGTCCCTCAGCCGCGCCAGGACGGGCCATGCTGCCTCCCACCAGGGGAAACGCTCGGCAGCAGCCTGTCCGAGACCCACGAGACGCAGCCCTAGCACGAACCGCCCCTCGGCATCGCGCCGCACCATCCCGTGCGCCTCGAGCGCAACGGCCAAACGGTGGGCCGTGGCACGCGACAGCCCTGTCGCTCGCTGGAGCCCGACGAGCGACAGCGCGCCCCGTTCAAGAGCGCCAAGCACGACCATGGCCTTGTCGAGGACACCGACACCGCTTACGATCGGTTCCACATCGTAAGACTCTAGTCCCAAATAGTGAGACGGCAGGCCATGGCTCCTTTGCCCACCACCCTCGCCCAGAAGGTCTGGGACCATCATGTCGTCCACGCCGCGCCCGGCGAGCCCGACCTCCTCTACATCGACCTCCACCTCGTCCACGAGGTCACCAGCCCCCAGGCGTTCGACGGCCTGCGCCTGGCCGGGAGGTCCGTGCGCCGGCCCGACCTCACCGTCGCCACCGAGGACCACAACGTCCCGACCACCGACATCGACCAGCCGATCGCCGACGCCGTGAGTGCCAAGCAGGTCGAGGTGCTCCGTCGCAACGTCGCCGAGTTCGGCATCACGCACTACCCGATGGGCGATCCAGGTCAGGGCATCGTGCACGTCATCGGCCCCGAGCAGGGCCTCACGCAGCCGGGCATGACCGTCGTGTGCGGGGACTCCCACACCTCGACCCACGGCGCGTTCGGCGCCCTTGCCTTCGGCATCGGCACCAGCGAGGTCGAGCACGTCTTGGCCACCCAGACGCTGCCCCAGCTACGACCCCGGTGGATGGCCATCACCGTCGACGGTGATGCGCCCGCCGACGTCACGGCCAAGGACATCGTCCTTGCGATCATCGGTCGCATCGGTACGGGCGGCGGCATCGGCCACGTCATCGAGTACCGGGGCAGCGCCATTCGCGCGCTCTCCATGGAGGGCCGGATGACCGTGTGCAACATGTCGATCGAGGCCGGCGCCAAAGCCGGCTTGATCGCCCCGGACGACACGACGTTCGCGTACCTCCAAGGCCGGCGACACGCGCCAAAGGGACCCCACTGGGAGGCCGCGCTCGACCACTGGCGCAACCTCGCCACCGACGACGGCGCCACCTTCGACCACGAGGTCGTGCTCGACGCGGCCGCTCTGCGACCGCAGGTGAGCTGGGGGACGAACCCCAGCCAGGTCGCATCGATCGACGATGCCATCCCCGACCCGGCCGCCCTCGAGGACCCGGGCCAGCGCGAATCGGCCACCCGCGCCCTCGCCTACATGGGCCTTGCGGCCGGCACGCTCATCCGGGACATCCCGGTCGACACGGTGTTCATCGGGTCGTGCACGAACAGCCGCATCGAGGACCTGCGAGCAGCTGCCGCCGTCCTCGACGGCCGCCACGTCACGGTCAAGCGAGCGCTCGTGGTCCCGGGCAGCCATGCCGTCAAGGCCCAGGCCGAGGCAGAGGGCCTGCACCGCGTCTTCGCCGCCACCGGCTTCGAGTGGCGCGAACCAGGCTGCTCGATGTGCCTGGCCATGAACCCGGACAAGCTGGAGCCGGGCGAGCGCTCAGCCAGCACGAGCAACCGGAACTTCGAAGGCCGCCAGGGACGGGGCGGGCGAACCCACCTCGTGTCGCCCGAGATCGCCGCCGCCACCGCCGTGGCCGGCACCTTCTCCACCCCGGGAGACCTCGCATGAAGGCCGTCCGCATCGTCGCCGGCCGGGCGCTGCCGCTCGACCGCTCCGACGTCGACACCGACCAGATCATCCCGAGCGACTGGCTCAAGAAGGTCGAGCGGACCGGCTTCGGTCAGGGCCTCTTCTCGGAGTGGCGCGACGACCGCGACTTCGTGCTCAACGACGAGCGCTTCGCCGGCGCCTCCGTCCTGGTCGCTGGACCGAACTTCGGCACGGGCTCCAGCCGAGAGCACGCGGTGTGGGCCATCCAGGACTACGGGTTCGACGCCGTCATCTCGGCCCGCTTCGCCGACATCTTCCGCAACAACTGCACCAAGAACGGCCTCGTCCCGGCCCAGCTCGACGCGGCGATCGTCACCCGCCTGCTCGCCGCCATCGAGGCCGACCCGACCCTGGAGATCACGGTGGACGTCGAGCGGCTCGTCGTCGAGGCGCCGGCACTCGGCATCGTCGCCCCGTTTCCCCTCGATGCCACGACGCAGCACCGCTTCCTGAACGGCCTCGACGACATCGGCCTCACGCTTCAGGTAGAGAACCGGATCACGACGTACGAAGGGCAGCGATCCGGCCACCTCCCGTCGGCCACACCTTGACACCTCGCCCGACCACTGGCACCCTTGGATCTTGATGTCCACGTTCACAGGTCTCCTCCTTCTGACCTAGGCGACTGCTCCCGTTCGCAGTCGCCGAACCTCCTGCGCCGAAACGGCCAGGGGGTTCTTGCTTTTTCCGGACACCGAGAGGACCAGCGAGATGCCACCGAACCCCGTCACCGCCAAGAAGATGGCCTTCGACAAGTACCGGCCGTTCGTCCCCCTCGCCGGGGGCCTCGTCGATCGCACCTGGCCGTCGAAGCGCATCGAGGGCGCCCCCACCTGGTGCTCGGTCGACCTCCGGGACGGCAACCAGGCCCTGATCGACCCGATGGACCCGGTCCGCAAGCGCCGCATGTTCGACACGCTCGTCAAGATGGGCTTCAAGGAGATCGAGGTCGGGTTCCCGTCGGCCAGCCAGCCCGACTTCGACTTCGTGCGCCAGCTCATCGAGGACGACCTCATCCCTGACGACGTCGTCATCCAGGTGCTCACCCAGTGCCGGCCCGAGCTGATCGAGCGAACCTACGAGTGCATCAAGGGGTCGTCGCAAGCCATCGTCCACTTCTACAACTCCACGTCCGTGCTGCAGCGCCGCGTCGTGTTCGGCCTCGACCGCCAGGGCATCACCGACATCGCCGTGAACGCGGCCAGGCTCTGCCGCAAGCTGGAGGACACCCTCCCCGGCACCGACGTGCGCTACGAGTACTCACCGGAGAGCTTCACCGGCACCGAACCGGAGTACGCCGTGGAGGTCTGCGAAGCGGTCATGGACGTCATCGAGCCCACGCCCGATCGACCGCTCGTCATGAACCTGCCCGCCACCGTCGAGATGTACACGCCCAACGTGTACGCCGACGTCATCGAATGGTTCCTGCGGACGGTGCGCAACCGGGACGCCGTCTGCCTGTCGCTCCACCCCCACAACGACCGCGGGACGGCGGTGGCCGCCGCTGAGCTCGGCGTCATGGCCGGCGCCGACCGGGTGGAGGGCACGCTGTTCGGCAACGGTGAGCGGACGGGCAACGTCGACCTCGTCACCCTGGCCATGAACCTGTTCACCCAGGGCATCGACCCCATGCTCGACATCACCGACATCGACGCGCTGCGCCGTGTTGCCGAGTACTGCAACCGCCTGCCCGTCCACGAGCGTCACCCCTACGTGGGCGACCTCGTCTACACCGCCTTCTCCGGCTCGCACCAGGACGCGATCAAGAAGGGGGTCGAAGCCTTGCCCTCGGACTACGAGGTGTGGGAGGTGCCCTACCTCCCCATCGACCCGAAGCACGTCGGCCGCACGTACGAGGCGGTCATCCGCGTCAACAGCCAGAGCGGCAAGGGTGGCGTGGCCTACATCATGAAGGCCGAGCACGGCTTCGACCTTCCCCGCCGCCTGCAGATCGAGTTCTCCAAGACCATCCAGGCCATCACCGAGGACACGGGCACGGAGATCAACCCGGGTGACATGTGGGTCACCTTCCAGGGCGAGTACCTGCCCGACGAGCCGTCGATCCGGCTGGCGTCGCACGAGGTCGGCTCGGTCCCCGGCACCGATCTGATGCGGGTCACCGCTCAGCTCGACGTCGACGGCGAACGGGTCACGGTGATGGGCGAGGGCAACGGCCCCATCGCCGCCTTCGTGCACGGACTGCAGCAGTCGATGGGCCTGGACGTCGACGTGGTCGACTACGCCGAGCACGCCACCGGCTCGGGCGCCGATGCCACCGCGGTGGCCTACGTGGAGACGGTGGACGGCGACGGCACACCGCGCTGGGGCGTGGGCGTGCACCCGAACATCATCACCGCCTCGCTGCGCGCTGTCGTGAGCGCGATCGACCGGATGCGCCGGGCTCGCTGACCGGGAGCGGAAACCCGGCCGCCGTGCCAGCGCGCACCAGAGCGCACCATCCCCGGTCCTTTCTCGGGACCGATCGCGTTCTCGGGACGCCACACCGCGACTGGCGCGTTGACGCCTCCCGAGAACCGGCGGGCGTCCGCCCGTGTGTTAAGCAACGTCCCATGCGCGTGATCGTCGACTTCGATGTCTGCGCGAGCACCGGCTCGTGCATGCAGGTGTGCCCCGAGGTGTTCGAGGTGAGGAGCGACGGCTACCTCTACATCCTCAAGGAGGAGCCGGGCGAGGAACTCCGCGACAAGGTGACGCAGGCCGCCGACCTCTGCCCCACGGGCGCCATCACCATCGAGGACTGACACCGCGGGTCCGGAGTCCTCGACGCCAATCCGCAGCTCCTCGACGAGGCGGATGGCAACGATCGAGCCGATGGCGATCGCGATGACGCCCAAGACCCAAGCGAACCACCAGAGGTCGCCGGCGAGGGTCTCGTCCTCGCGCTGCCAGTCCGCCTTCAGCTGACCGTCTCGCAGTGGAGCGATGGCGGTGCGTTGGATCACCACGGCCCACAGCGCGGCCGCCCCACCAGGGGGGCAGGTGCGCTCGCGGCGGCGCATGGAGGCCAGTGGCGGTGCCAATGAGGACCGCTCGTCGACGGTTGGCTGATCGAGGCCGTCGTAGCTCAGGCGTCGACGCGGGTCGACCAGAGCGCGGCTACCTTCGTTCGTCGAAGGACCTCGTCGAGGTCGGGCGGCCTCCCGGCCATGGAGGCGATCACCGATGGCAGTGCGCTCCCGCTCGAGACCGGCCCTCGCACGCGCCACCGCGGTGCTCGTGGTCGTGCTCCTCGCCGGCTTGGCCCTCGTGGTCGGTGGTCGCGATCGGACCGACGCGCGGGTCCTCCCGACAGATCGACCACTCGAACCGATCGACGGCGCGGCCACGGCCAAGGCCAGGCGGGTGGCCGCCGTGGGCGGTCCGGCGCGCTTCGCCACCGTCGCCCCTGGCGCGGCCCTGCCAAACGACGCGGAGTGCACCTCGGTGGTGCGGCGGGGCGGCGGGGAGATCCGCGCCAGCAACGCGGCGCGCAATGCCACCCGCGGGCGGCAGAAGAACCTGGCCGGGCCGCCCGAGTACGCGCGGGTCACTGGCGACTTCGTCGGCACGACCGACGAGATCCTGCAGTGGGTGTCCTGCAAGTGGGGCATCGACGAGGACGTCGTGCGCGCCCAGGCGGCCAAGGAGTCGTGGTGGCGCCAGGACGCCAAAGGCGACTGGACGACCAACCGTGCGATCTGCGCGCCGAGCCATCCGCTCGGCGCCGATGGCCGCCCCGGCCAGTGCCCCGAGAGCAACGGCCTCCTGCAGATCCGCTGGCAGTACTTCACCGACAGCTACCCGGAGGTCGAGAGCTCGACCGCGTACAACGCCGACGTCGCCTACGCCATCTGGCGCTCGTGCTACGAGGGGCGCGAGACGTGGCTCAACACCGTCGAGCGCGGACGCGACTACGCGGCCGGAGACCTGTGGGGCTGCGTGGGGCGCTGGTTCTCGGGCCGCTGGTACACCGTGCCGGCGCTCGACTACATCGCCGCGGTGCAGGCCTACCAGCAGCGACGCATCTGGGAGACGCCCGACTTCGCCGGCGGTTAGCTGAGGGGAGGCGGGCGGGGCCCTAGCCGCCGACGAGCGCGTGCACGCTCACGATGCCGGGCACGGCGCGCATGCGGTCGAGCACGTCGGTGGGCGCGGGCTCGGTGGTGGCGATCACCATGAGCGCCGTGCCTGCCGCGGCGGCCCGCCCGACGTCCATGTCGGCGATGTTCACCGCGGCGTCGCCGAGCAGCGTGCCGACCACCCCGATCATGCCGGGACGGTCGTCGTTGCGGACCACCAGCATGTGGGCCGACGGCGGCACGTCGGTGGTGTGGTCGTCGACCATCACGATGCGGGACTCCCCCCTGCGCCCGGCGATGGTGCCGGCCAGGGCATGGCCGCCCGCTCGCAGCGTGATGAGGTTCACGTAGTCCACGGCGGTGCTGCACGAGACCTCGCGCACTTCGACGCCGTGATCCTTGGCCAGCTGCGGCGCGTTGACGTACGTCACCGGCTCGTCGGTGATGCCGGTGAACAGTCCCCGCAGCACCGACAGCGTGAGGATGCGGGTGTCGTAGTCGGCGATGTCGCCCTCGAAGCAGATCTCGAGGGTGTCGAGGTCGCCGCCGGCAAGTGACGCGAACAGCCGGCCCAGACGTTCGGCGAGCGGGAGGAACGGGCGCACGGTCTCAGAGGCCTCGGCGGCCGAGACGTTGACCGCGAACGGGACGAACTCGCCGGCCAGCGCCAGCAGGACCATCTCGGCGATGGTGTCGCCGGCCTTGTCCTGCGCCTCGCGGGTCGACGCGCCGAGGTGGGGTGTCACCACCACCTCGTCGAGCTCGAACAGTGGCGACGACGTGGTGGGCTCGGACGCGAAGACGTCCAGTGCGGCGCCGGCCACCAGGCCCTCACCCACGGCCCAGGCCAGCGCTTCCTCGTCGACGATGCCGCCCCGGGCCACGTTGATCAGCCGCATCCCGGGCTTGGCCTTGGCCAGGAGATCCTTGTCGAACAGCCCGAGCGTCTCCTTGGTCTTGGGGAGGTGGATCGTCACGAAGTCGGACTCGGCGACCAAGCGCTCGAGGGGCATGACCTCCACCGACATCTGCCGGGCGCGCTCGGCCGAGACGAACGGGTCGTAGGCCACGAGCCGCATGCCGAAGGCGAGGGCACGCTGGGCCACGAGACGACCGATGCGACCGAGGCCGACGATGCCGAGGGTCTTGTCGGCCAGCTCCACGCCCTCCCATCGAGTGCGCTCCCACCGACCGGCCTTCAGCGCGGCGTGGGCCTGGGGCACGTTGCGGGCCTGGGCGAGGAGCAGGGCCATGGTGTGCTCGGCGGCGGACACGACGTTCGACTGCGGTGCGTTCACGACCATGACACCGCGGCGGGTGGCGGCGTCGACGTCGACGTTGTCGAGCCCGATGCCGGCCCGGCCGATGACCAGGAGGTCGGTCGCTGCGGCCAGCACCTCCGGGGTCACCGTCGTGGCCGAGCGAATGATCAGGGCGTGGGCACCGGGGATGACGGCGAGCAGCTCGTGCGGGGTGATGTCGAGACGGACGTCGACCTCGTGGCCCGCTTCGCGGAGCAGGTCGAGCCCGCGCGGGGCGATCTCTTCGGTCACGAGGATGCGGGCCATGGGTCGCCCATTCTCGCCCGTCGGGGCGGGTGCGGCCAGCCGCTACCGGTCCAGGCGGGTCAGGCCGACGGCTCCCGAGTCGACACCGCGATCACCAGCGCTGCGCCGCCGAGGACGATCCCCACGATCCAGGCGTTGGGCGGGAGCCAGCCGAACCACGCCGACGGAGCCGCGAGCGCCACCAGCGCGGTGGTGCCTACGGCCGCTGCGCCGACCGCGCCAGGCGATGCGTGACGGAGGCGCTGGCTCGCGATGGTGGCAGCCGCCACTGGTGCGGCGCCCAGCGCGAACGCAACGATGGCCCGCTCGCCGAGACCGGGGCCGCCGCGCCCTTCGAGGTCGGCCACCCAGAGGAGCGTGCCCCACCCCAGCACCACGACGGGCAGCACCAGCGCGACCCGACCGGCCAGTCGGGCCCGAATGCCCGCGGGCGCCGATGGCGAGCAGGCCAGCGCGGGATCGTCGACGGCGAAGGCCACGACCGTCGCCGTCAACAGGAGCGCCGGCTCGGCCACGAGCCCCCGAGCCCCCCACGCCCCACCACCGAGGGCGCGGAGCACGAGGAGCATGCCGACGCCAACGGCGGGCACCGTGACGATGGGCGACCACCGCACCGAGCGGGCACTGGCTCGCCAGCCGGCCCGGGTGGCGAGCAGCGCGCTCACGACAGGGCGGAGACGAGCTGCGCCACCCCGCACACGACGGCAAGCCCACCGCCGACGAGCAGCAGGCGAGGATGACGGTCGCGATCGTCGGCCAGGCGCATCGCCGCCCACGTGCCGAGCACGGCCAGGCCGACCACGTAGCCGAGATGCCAGGCCAGGGTGCCGGTGTCGAGGATGAGCTCCCGCCAGCGCCCGTTGTACTCGTCCGGTGCGCGCAGGGGCGGGTCGCCCGGCGCCCAGCCGGACGGAGAGAACCCCTTG
>CAZTVJ010000216.1:0-4883 GCA_964616935.1 uncultured Acidimicrobiales bacterium
AACGTCGTGTCGGGCACCGTCATCCCGAACCTGGCCGTGAGCAGGCTGAACGCCAGCGACGACCTCAACGTCTGGAACCAGGCCGGCGGCATCAACTACATCTTCGACGTCACGGCCCTCGTGCTCGGCTGAGCGGGGCCGTGAGTCGTCCGGCTCATTCCGTGTGCAGGACCCCCTCCGTAGGGTGGTCGTGTTCGTGGCACGGGCGCCGATTCACAGGAGCAACGGCATGGTCAGGGTGGGACGTCGCGCTGGGAGGCTGGCGGCCGCCCTCGTGGCGGTCGCGGTGGCGGGGACCGGGTTCAGCATGACCGCGCCCGCTCCTGCCGGGGCGGTGCTCGGCCCTCAGCTCGACCCGATGATCTCCGTTCGCGTCCGCCACGTGGCGGGTGATGCGCCCGGCACGGTGAAGGTCGCCGCGCTGGGCAAGATCGGTGCGACGCTCTACGTGGGCGGCAACTTCCCCGAGATCGCCCCGGAGAGAGAGCCGAACACCACGCTGCCCGCGGGCGCCGGCATCCCTCGCCCGTACCTGTTCGCGGTCGACGCGACCACGGGCGTGCCGAAGTGGGGGTGGGGGGCCCAGGTCGACGGGCCGGTCTACGCCATCGAGGTGGACCCGGCCACCAACACCGTGTGGGTGGGCGGCGACTTCGCCACGGTGAACGGCCAGGCGCAGTCCAACTTCGCCGCCTTCGACGGCACGACCGGCGCGCTCAAGGGGACGCAGTTCTCGGCCACCGGTGGCGTGAACCCCGACGTGCGGGCCATCCACCGCCACGCGCTGACCGGCAAGCTCTACGTCGGCGGCGACTTCGAGTTCGTGACCCCGAGCAACGACCAAGGCAACCCGCGCTCGCGCGGCGAGCTGTTCCGGCTCGACCTCGCGACCAACACGCTCGACAGCTACAAGATCCAGGTCACCGGCACCATCCTGTCGATCGCCGTGGATCCCGACGCCGCCGTCCCGGACTTCGTCTACGTGGGAGGAGAGTTCGCCACGGCGGGTCCGTTGAACGACCCGGCCTACGGCTACCTCGCTGCCTTCGCCGCCCAGAACCCGGCCGAGTTCGCCGAGCTGCGCACGGCGTGGGACACGCAGTTCAGCACCGCCAACGACCCGCGCGTCCGCTCGCTCGCCCTCAAGTCCGGCCGCCTGTACGCCGCCATCGGTGGTGGTGGCGGTTGGTTCACCGCCTACGACACCGCCGACGGAGCGGCCCGACCGGTGAACTGGCGGGCCGACGGCGACGTGCAGGTCGTCAAGGTGGTGGACAACCAGGTGCTGGTCGGTGGCCACTTCACTCGCCTCCCGAGCATGCCCGACCCGGCCACCGGCCAGTCGTACACGCTGCGCTGCCAGCTCTTCTCGGTGCCGCTGACCATCACGCAGGCCGGCGCGCCGAGCGCGTCCCCGAACGTGCTGAACTCGGCCCACTACGGCCCCTTCGCCTTGGTGGCCGAGGGCACCGACGGCAACCTCGACACGTACTGGGGCGGCCACCTCGCCCGCATCACGCAGGGCCCCGACCCGACACCGGTGCCCTTCACCGCCAGCCAGGGCGTGTGCGCCAACGGGGTGCAGGACACGTGGGGCGGCCTGTGGCACCTACGGGACACGCCGCAGCCGGACACGACGAAGCCCACCACCCCGGGCGTTCCCGTCGTGACCGGGGCGTTCACGGCCGCCACCGTCACCTGGTCGCCGGCCACGGACAACCGGGGTGTGGCGGCCTACTACGTGTTCGTCAACGACGTGCGCCAGGCCGTTGTCGCCGGCAACGTCACGACCGCCCAGGTCACCGGCCTCGTGCCGGACGCCGCGAACGCCATCCGGGTGCGGGCGGTCGACGCGGCCACCAACTTCCGCGACTCTGCGACGGCCTCGTGGCCCGCGGGCCAGGCCATCCCGGCGCTGCCGAGCCCGTTGAACGGGTTCGGCCAGTTCTTCCCATCACCGAACCCGGTGCGGGTGCTCGACACCCGCCGCGGCATCGGCCGGCCCGGCACCGCACCACTGGCCTCCGGTGCGCCACTCGCCGTGCCCATCGTGACGGCTCAGAGCGGGGTGCCGAGCCACGCCCAGCTCGTGGCGCTCAACGTCACCGTCGTGGGGCCGAGTGCCGCCGGGTTCCTGACGGTGGCACCCAACGGTGTCGCCATGCCCGACGTGTCGAACCTGAACTTCCAAGCGGGCCAGACCGTCCCCAACCTGGTCGTGGCGCGCCTCGGTAACGGCACGGTGGACGTCCAGGTCAGCGCCGGTGCCGCCCACGTGCTGTTCGACGTCGTGGGCTGGTTCGGTTCCGGCCAGACGCCTGACCCGGGCGCTCGCCTCGCGGCGCAGACTCCCGTCCGCAAGCTGGACAGCCGCCGCGGCATCGGTATGCCGGGGGGCACGGCCCGCCCCTTCGGTCCGGGGGAGACCATCGAGGTGCCGGTCGTGGCGCCGGGCTCAGGTGTGAAGGGCGTCGTGCTCAACCTCACCGGCGTGGGGCCGAGCAAGGTGACCTACGTGACCGCTTTCCCCGGCGATCAGACGACGCGGCCCGATGCATCCAACCTCAACTTGGTGCCGGGCCAGATCCGGCCCAACCTCGTGATGGTGGGCGTGTCGCCCAACGGCACGGTGAAGCTGTTCAACGAGTCGGGCTCGGTCCACCTCCTCGCGGACCTGGTGGGAACGTTCACCGGTACCACGGTGCTCGACGACGACCCGACCGGTCGGATGCTCGCGCTCGACCGGCCGCAGCGCATGGTCGACACTCGAGCCACCGGCGACCCGCTCGGTCCCGGAGCCGAGGCCACGCCCAGCTTTGCCTCCGTGGATGCAGCCACCGTGGCGTCGGTGAAGGGGCTCGTGATGAACGTGACCGCCGTGCGCGTCACGGCCAGCACCTACCTCACGCTGTTCCCGCCCGATGCACCGCGCCCGCTCGACGCTTCGAACCTGAACGCCCACCCGGGTGAGGACGTGCCCAACCTGGCGGTCGCCGCGCTCTCCGCCGACGACCGGGTGGGGATCTACAACTTCGCCGGTTCCGTCGACTACATCTTCGACGTCACGGCCCTCGTGCTCGGCTGATGGTGCTCAGGGTCCGCTCCGCCCTCACGTCGATCGTCGCCGGCCTCGTGCTCGCCGGGGGATCGGTCGCCATGCTCTCGACACCGGCCAGTGCGGCGACCGACGTGTCGCCCTTTCGGTTCTGGGGACCCAACGTCCAGTATGCCGGCTCGGCCGCGACGGCCAAGAAGGTGAACGCCCTCACGCAGCTCGGCACGACCACCTATGTGGGCGGCCTGTTCGACGAGGTGCGACCCGAGCCCGGTGCCGGCGTTCCCGGCATCGCCCAGGCCAACCTCTATGCGGTCGACGCCAGGACCGGTGCCTTCCTACGCGAGTTCGCCCCGCAGGTGAACGGGATCGTCGAGGCGCTCGAGGTCGATCCGCAGACGGACACGGTCTTCGTCGGCGGCAGCTTCACGCAGGTGAACGGTCAGGACGTTCCCGGTCTTGCCGCCCTCGATCCCGCCACCGGAGCGCTCAAGGCAGTCCAGCGCCCCGTACGTTCCGGCGGAGCGCCGGGCGTGGTGATCGGGCTCCGGCGAGTCGGCCGCGACCTGTACGTGGGTGGCAGGTTCGGCGCCATCGGCGGCGTCGGCCGGGCCAACCTGGCCCGGATCGACCTCGATGCGGGCCTCGGCGTCGACGGCTTCCAGGTGTTCATCGCCGGTCTCGTTCGGAGCATGGACGTCGACCCGGCCAACCCCGGCCGCGTCTTCGTCGGCGGCGAGTTCTCCGGAGCCGCCACCAGTGCTGGCGGGGCTCCGTTCCCCGGCACCCGGTGGTTGGCGGCATTCGTCACGACGGACAGTGGGTTCCCGCCAGGTCGCCTCGACACTGGCTTCATCGCCAACGTTCCCTGCGACGACATCTGCGACAACCCCACGCGGGGGCGGATGGTCTCGGCGCGCCATGGCCGTGTGTACGTGGCTCATGGCGGTGGCGGTGGCCGGATGATCATCTACGACCAGGTGACCGGTCAGACCCTGAAGACCTTCAGCGTGGATGGCGACGTCCAGGCGGTCGTGGCGCTTGATGACCGTGTCGTGGTGGGCGGCCACTTCACCAAGCTCAACGGTCCGGGCCTGGCGCGCTGCCAGGTCTTCTCCGTGGCTCCAACGGGTACGTACCCGGTACTGCCAGAGCCGTCGTTCGCGAACGGCGCGCATCTCGGCGTGTTCGCCATGATGGCCGAGCCCGCTGGCTCGCTCCTGCTTGGCGGCCACCTGACGAGTCCGACGGCCGACGCCGCCGGGCCCTGCGACGCCGGCAACAACACCGGGACCTACAACCACATCGTGCGGCTGACCGCTGGCCCCCGACCGGCCGACCTCACCCCGCCGTCGATCCCTGGCAACCCACGGGCATCGAGCGCGGCCTTCACGGCGATGAACGTGGCGTGGGAACCATCGACCGACGCCACGGGCGTCAGTGCCTACTACGTGCTGGTCGACGGGGTGCGACGGGCCGTCGTCCCCGGTGGCCAGACGTCCACGCTCCTCACCGGGCTGGCCACCACCCGCACGTACCAGGTGCAGGTGCAGGCGCTCGACCCCTACGGGAACCGCTCGACCCCATCGGCGCCGAGCGTCGTCACGACCGGTTCGGCGCCACCGGCGTTGCCGACGCCGCTTCGCGCCTTCGGCCAGTTCTTCCCGACGGCCACACCCGCACGGATCCTCGACACCCGCATCGGCATCGGCGGGCCCGCTCAGCCGGTCCTCGCCGGTGCGCCGCGGCCGTTGACGGTCGTCGGCACGGGAGGTGTCCCGGCGACCGGTGTGCAGCTCGTGGCCCTCAACGTCACGGTCACGGCGCC
>CAZTVJ010000217.1:0-14309 GCA_964616935.1 uncultured Acidimicrobiales bacterium
GAGCATCATCGGTCTGGACTTTCGCGGAAACGACCGCGTGGGTGTGCAGCTGCGGGTCATCGGCCCGCGACGTCGTCTGGCGGAACGCCGCCACCGACAAGCCACCCGTGTCCAGATGCAGGCGGCGGCCGTCGGCCCGCACCCGGGTCGTCGCTCCGAACCGCTCCAAGTGCTCGAGCGCGGCGGCCACCGCGACGTCGTGAGCCTCCAAGAGACCCGGGTCGCCGGTCAGCGCCCACCACACGCTTACTGACTTCGGCGCGGAGAACGTCGCATCGAACCCGGCCACCGCCCGCACCGTCGACCCGTTGGCCGCCCTTCGGTCCACCAGCGAGGATCCGAGCGGTGTCCCGGTCGTTGGGTCACGGCCTTCCAAGAGGCGCTGCAAGTCGTCGGCCGCCCCCGGCCCTACCAGGCCGAGCGCCTCGGCCTGACGGCCGCACCAGACTCCCGGCTCCTCCCCCGGGGCTTGGGCGAGGTAGCGGGTGTAGTACGCCGCGGTCGCCACCGCCGATGATGCATAGAGCGTCGTGACCCGCAACATCAGGCTGCCCCGCCCGTGGGCACTTGTCTGTAGATCACTGAGCGGTTCACGAGGGACGTCATGGTCAGGACTCCCGGCTCAGCCCGGCTCGAGCAGCGACAGCTGCGCGGCCGATGGCACAGCGGACTGGACTGACGCACGCGGCGCGCGTGGTGGCGCGACCACGTACTCGACGCGCAACGCGTCGGCCGGGAGCGCGAGCCGATACGCGCTCGGCTGGAACTGCTCGGCGATGAGCTCCACGATCCCCTCGGCGCGCAGCCGCGCCAGCGCGTGCGCGACCGTGTCCTTCGCCCAGCCGAGCTCGGCCGCCAGCGAACGAACCGACGCCGAGACCACAGCGACATCGCCGTGCCGACGGTCGCTGAGCGCAAGACGCTCCAGCACCACCCACGACGCCGGACCCACGCGCGTCACGACAGCGAGCGCGGCCGGCCCGACGACGAGGCGCTGGCTCGTCACGACGCCGCGCGGTGGTCGGGGTCAGCCAGACGATCCAAGGCCGCTGCCGGGATCCGGATCGACCGGCCGAGCCGGATGGCCGGCAGCCCTTCCTGACCGCCGGTCACCAGCCAGCGACGCGCCAGCTCGTAGGCAGCGGTCCGGCCGATCCGCAGCTCCCGTGCCGCCTCCTCCACACGCAGGAAGCGACCCCGCTCCGGACTCGATGACGAGGGAGACCTTTGATCCATGACCAGATACAGACGGCCCGAAGCGCCTGCCGCAGCACGGCACAGGGAGAATCAGTCCGGACGCACCACCAGCGTCAGCGGATCACGAGGCGCCACGCTGGTCCCGATCGATGTTCGCAGCAAACGCCTGGGCGCTGCGCCCTTCAGCTCAGCTCGGTACGGGCAGGTGCAGCAGGCCAGCCACGGTTTCGGCCGCCTGCTGATCGAGGCCGGGAGCCACGTGGGAGTAGAGGTCGAGCGTGATACCGACGGTGGCATGACCCAACCTCTCGGACACCACCTTCGGATGGATGCCGGCCCGCAGCGCCATGGTCGCGTGGGTATGGCGCAGATCGTGGAAGCGGATCTTCTTCAACCCGGCCTGCAGGACCAACGTGGTGAAGTACGTGGAGAAGCGGTCCGGGTGCACCGGCGAACCGTCGGGTCGGCAGAACACCAGCCCGTGGTCACGCCAGTCGGTGCCGACGAGGAGCCGCTCCCTGGCTTGGGCGACACGATGGGCCCTGAGAGCACCGAGCGTCCCCTGGTCCAGGGTGACCCGTCGGCGACTCTTGGCTGTCTTGGTGCCCGAGTCGATGATCCGGCCGTCGACCGTCGTGATGGTGTGGACCACGGTGACAGCTCCCCGCTCGAGGTCAAGGTCGCTCCACCGCAGCCCGAGCACCTCGCCGCGTCGCATCCCCGTCGTTGCGGCCAGGACGAAGGCGGCGTAGAGACGGTCGGAGGCCATGAGCTCCAGGAACCGGCTGAGCTCGTCGGGGGTCCAGGTCTCTTGCTCGGCCGGCCTCACCGCCGGCGCCCGCACGAGGCGTGCCGGATTCCGACTGATCAGGCCGAGCCGCTCGGCGTCACCCAAGGCTCGGCGCAACGTGGAGTGGACGTTGCGGACGCTCTTCGGCGCCAGCCCGGAGGCGAGGAGCGCGGCGTAGCAGTCCTCGATCATCACCGGAGTGAGGTCTTGCAGTCGGACCGCTCCGAACGCTGCGTTCAGTTTCACGACCGAGCGCCCGTAGCTCGCGGCGGAGGTCGGCCGCAGATCGACCCGAGCGCGTACGAGCCACTCGGTGAGGTACTCGCTCACGACCAGCTTGCTCCGCTCGACGTGGGCGCCGTCGTTGACGCTCACGAGGAGGCGGTGGAGCGCCTGCTGTGCTTCGCGCTCGGTGCGGAAGCCGCCCTTGGTCGCGTACCGCCGCCGCGCAGTAGCCGGGTCGCGAGCCAACTCGGCCCGGTACCGCCATCCACTTCCGTACCGCTCAACGGTGCCTCGCATCGATCCGCCCTCCACCGTACGCGACTATTTCGCGACTAATCCTGCCTGGAGGCGGTGGCCTCGATCAAGGCTGAAGAGCAAACTCCCTGCTCAGAGTATGTGCCCGGGGCGGGATTCGAACCCGCACTCCCTTGCGGGAAGAGGGGTTTAAGCCCTCAGCGCCTGCCGGTTACGCCACCCGGGCGGTGGTGCCGACGCTAATCCGCGTCCGGTCCCTGACCCGCCGTACCCCGATGCCGACCACCCGCATCGAGGCGTCTATCGTTCGTGACGCGGGTCACGGACAGGAGAGGCGGAACGTGCGTCGCTGGGTCATTGCATGGATCGTCGTCGCCCTGACGACCGTCGCGCTCCCGTGGCGGCCAGGTGCCGCCCTCACCGTCATCTTCGACAACCGGGCTGACTGGACCATCCGGCCGAACGGCACGGCCATCATCCTCGGCGACAGCGTGGGCTATGGCCTGGTGAAGGCGCTAGAGGGTTGGGGTGGGCCGAACATGACGGCCCGACTGGCCACGGACGGATGGGGACCGCTGCGGAGCTACACGCTGGCCGGCCTCCACGCCGCGCCCGAGGGCGCCGGCGACCCGCACAACGTGACCACATGGATCAACACCTTCCGGGGTGAGGGCTTCCTCCCGCGGGTCGCGGTCATCGTCAGCGGGGCGAACGACGTCGGTTGGCTGAACGGCGACTCCGTGGCCCGCAACGAGCAGCGGATCGACACGGCGATGAGCTCGCTCGGCACGACCGAGGTCGTGTGGACCACCATCACCCACGGCACCGCGGCCAAAGAGCTGGCGTGGAACACGGCCCTGCGCAACGTCGCCACCCGGCGACCCAACCTCCACGTCTGCGAGTGGGCACCGATTGCGCGCAGCAACCCCGGCGCCTACCTGTCGTCCGACAGCACGCACCCAACGCCGACGGGTTACCGGCTGATGCGCGACACGGTGGCGGGCTGCGTGGCGCAGTACGGCGCCCAGGCCCGCGCCCTCGGCACACCGCCGGCCGGGCCGATCGCCGCGGCGGGCGCGGCGGGCAAGCTCCAGGCCCAGGTGCCGGGCCGCGTCCTGGACACCCGGGCGACCAGCCCGCTGCCGGGCGGCTGGGCCTTGCGCGTCCACGTCGCAGCCCCCGGCTCCACCGCCGCCGCGCTGAACCTCACGGCTGTCGGCGCGGCGGGACCCGGCTACCTCGTTGCCTACCCGTGCGACCGCCCCGTGCCCGGCTCGTCGAGCCTGAACTACCTGAACGCGACCCCTGTTGCGGGTGGGGTCACCGTCGGCGTGGACAGCGCGGGCGACGCGTGCATCCTCACCTCGGCCACCACCCACCTCCTGGTCGACGTGCAGGGCACCTACAAGGCCGGCGGCTCACTCGGGTTCACCCCGCTCGCACCCGCCCGCGTGGCCGACACCCGCTGGTCGGGCGTGCGGCTGGCGCCGGGTGGCGTGCTCGAGGTGCCGGTCGGTGCGCCCGCCGGCTGGCTCAACCTGACCGCCGTCGGCGCGACGGGCGGCGGGTTCCTCACCGCCTACCCGTGCGGCGGCACGATCCCCTACGTCTCCAACCTCAACTACGCGGCCGGCCCACAGGCCATCGCCAACGCAGCGAGCGTGACCGCCGACGCCAACGGCAAGGTGTGCGTCGTGGCCTCGGCGCCCGTTCACGTCGCCGTCGACCTCGGAGGGCGCTTCGGCCCGGGCGGCTCGGCCTTCGTGCCCGCGGTTCCGCAACGCGTGCTCGACACGCGGGGCGGCACCGGCGGCTGGCAAGGCTCGGTGCGCGGCGGCCAGGTCGTCACCGTCGACCTCGCCACGGGCGGCGCCCTCCCACCGGCCGCCACCGGTGTGGTCGCCACGTTGACCGCCATCCCGGACCGCACCGTCTTCGCCGTGGCCTACCCGGCGGGCCAGGCCATGCCCGACTCGTCGAACCTCAACCCCCCGGGCTGGATCCCGACGGCCAACGCCGTCACCGTCGCCGGCCGCCAGGTGGCGTTGCAGATGCCACCGGGCCACGGCTACCTGCTCCTCGACGTGACCGGTTGGTGGCAGTGAGCGATGCCCGCCGGCTGACCTACCGACCCGGGCTCGACGGCCTGCGCGCGCTGGCGGTCGGCGCCGTCCTCCTCTACCACCTCCCGGTGGAGTGGGCCCGCGGCGGCTGGCTGGGGGTCAGCGCCTTCTTCGTGCTGTCCGGCTACCTCATCACGACACTGCTGCTCACCGAACAGGCCGGCACCGGTGCCATCCGGCTGTCCGCCTTCTGGGCGCGCCGCTTCCGCCGCCTGCTCCCCGCCTCGCTGGCCTGCCTCGCCCTCATCATCGCCTTCGTCGCCGCCGACCTGTTGCCCGTCACGCCCACGCTGCGGGGCGACCTGCTCGCCGCGCTGCTCGACGTCGAGAACTGGCGGGCCTACGCCACCGGTGGGTACGACGCGCTGTGGCGGGCACCATCGCCGGTGCTGCACTTCTGGTCGCTGGCCATCGAGGAGCAGTGGTACCTGATCTGGCCGCTCGTCGTCACGGCCTGCCTGGCGCGCAGCCGGCGCGTGCTCGCCGTGGTCATCGGCGTCGGCCTCGCCGGGTCGGTCATCGCCGGCGCGCTGGTGTCGCCCGAGCTGGCCTACCTGGCCACCTTCACCCGATCGGCCGAGCTGCTCGTCGGCGGCGCGCTGGCGCTCGTGCTCACGCGGTGGTCGCCCAGGCCATCGGCGTGGCTGACCGGTGCGGGGAGCATCGGCCTCGTGGCGGTACTGGCCGCCTTCGTGCTCGTGCCCATCGACTCGCCGGTGCTGTTCACCGGAGGGCTGCTCGTGTTCGCGCTGGTGGTGGGCGTGGTGGTGACGGCCACCGTGACCCCAGGCCCGCTCGCCAGCGCGCTGTCGGTTGCACCGCTCGTGTGGCTCGGGTTGCGCTCCTACGGCGTCTACCTCTTCCACTGGCCGCTCTACCTCGTGTTCGAGGGGCAGGGGTGGTCGACGTGGTGGGCCATCCCGGTGACGTTCGCGCTGGCCGAGGTGTCGTACCGCGTGATCGAGCAGCCCATCCGGCGCGGCACCTGGTTCACGGCCGCGCAGGCCAGGACGTTGGCGCCGACGGCCATGGTGGTCGTCGGGTTGGGCGCGTTCGCGGTCACACCCGCGGCGTCGGGTGCCGTGCCCGACATCGAAGTCCTCGCGGGCCTCGCGCCGGCCAGCACCGCTCCGACGACGGCCCCGCGACCCACGCCCACGACGGTCAGCGCGGGCGTGGTCGGGTCGACCACACCCACCAGCGGCGCAACCACGGCTCCGCCTGCGCCGACGACGACGCTGCCGCCGCGCTCGCTGCGGATCGCGGTGGTCGGGGACAGCACCGCCAACGCCTTGGGCAAGGGCCTCGAAGACTGGGGCGCGGCGACCGGACGGGCCTCGGTGAAGATCGCGACGATCGACGGGTGCGGCATCATCCGCAACGGTTCGCTGCGCTTCGGCACCCGCAGCCAGGTGCTGGACGTCCCCGAGGGGTGCCGAGATTGGGCCACCCGCTGGCCGAAGCAGCTCGCGTCGGAGCAGGCCGAGGTGGTGATGGTGACCATCGGGCCCTGGGAGTGGATCCCGCGGCGCTGGCAGGGCTCGGGCGGCTGGGTGCTGCCCACCGACGAGACCTACCGCCAGATGCTGGCCGCCGAGCTGGCGGCGGCCACGGACGTGCTCTCGGGCGATGGCCGCCGCGTGGTGTGGGTGACCGCGGCCCCCATCTACCCGGGCTGGGACGCGAGCGCCGCAGCCGCAGCCGACCCGTCGACGAACGACGCGCAGCGCCGAGCCGCCAACGACGTGTTGCGCGAGGTGGTGGCGAGCCGTCCCGGCGTGGAGCTGGTGGACCTGGCCAGCTGGCTGGACGCCAACCCGCAGGTGGCAACCGACCAGGCGCTGCGACCCGACGGCGTGCACTGGGCCCGGCCGGCCGCCGCCCAGGTGGTGTCGCTGCTGATGGAACCGGTGCTGGCCGGCCTGGCCACCTCCTGAGCGGCCTCAGGCCACGCGCGCCGGCGGATCGGTGACGACGACCTCGCCTTCGACGGCCTCCCACAGCGCGGCCCGCGCCCCGTCCGCTTCGACACCGGCCAGCTGGTTGGCCACGACGATGCCCTCCACGAGGTCACCCAGCACGGCCACCCACGGCCGACCCCGGACGCGCACGGCGACGACCACCGAGCTGCCGCGGCGCCGCAGCGTGCGGTTGACCCCCGAGACGCGGGGCGGGCACCGGAACCCCGGCACGGTGAGACCGAGCTGGCGCGCTCGGCCCGCGAGCACCCGGGCGGCCCGGGCGAACTGGAAGGTGGTGGCGGACTCCATCGCCGACCATTCAACTCCGGGGGTGCGCGACAGTTGGCCGAGGGGGCGGACGAAGGTCCGCGAACCGTCGCGCACCCCCTGCGTAGGGTCGAACCATGCCCACGTACAACCCGGCGCAGCAGCGGGTGATCGACCTGCTCGGCCGCGCCGACGACGAACCCATCTTCCCGGACGACCTGGCCGAGCGCCTGCAGGACACGCTCGACGAGCTGCTCGCGCCGCTCGCGGCCGACGTGGGCGACGAGCGCCTCTGGGTGAGCAAGCACACCCTCACCAGCGTCCACGGGTGCGAGGCGCACCACCTCGCCAGCCAGGACGACTTCGCCTGGAGCATCGCCACGGTGCGGGGCCAGGTGGCGCACAAGGCCATCGAGCTCACGGTGAACTGGCGGGGCGAGCCCGTGCCGGGCGATCTCGTCGACGAGGCCATCGCCCGGCTGGTGGGCGGCGATGCCGGGGCCTCGCGGTTCCTCGGCGGTCTCGGCGAAGCCGAGCGGGCGCAGCTGCGGGGCGAGGCCGCCGATCTCGTCACGAAGTTCCAGGAGTGCTTCCCGCCGCTCAAGTCGGTCTGGCGGCCCGTCACCGAGAGCAAGGCCTACGTGGAGCTGCTCGGCGGCCGCGTCGTGCTGTCCGGCAAGGTGGACCTCACGCTCGGCAAGCACGATGCGGGCCGTGCCGCCAAGGTCATCATCGACCTGAAGTCCGGCATGCCGGTGGCCCACCACCGCGACGACCTGCGCTTCTACGCACTGCTCGAGACCCTGCGCCTCGGGGTGCCGCCCCGCATGCTGGCCAGCTACTACCTGGACGCCGCCCGGGCCCAGCCCGAGACGGTCACGGTGCCCCTGCTCGAGGCCGCGCTGGCCCGTACCGTCGACGGCATCGCCAAGCTCGTCCAGCTCCGAACCGGCCGCCCGCCCACCGTGCACCCAGGACCCACCTGCCGCTGGTGCCCCATCAGCTCCACCTGCGCCGAGGGCCAGGCGTGGCTGTGGAGCACCGACGAGGAAGGGGGCTGATCGCCGGACCCGTCAGGAAGCATTCAGCGGGCGACCATCGCCCCGTCACGACCCGCCCGTATCATGGTCGGCCATGGCTGCCGCTCGCGTCACCCCCCTGCGACGCCGGATCGAGCCCGCGCCCCCCGTCGAGCCCGAGGTGGTGGCGGCCGCGCCCGGCCTGCGGCTCACCGACGTCGACGCCTTCGGACGGTCCGAGCGGGCCCGGGCCGTGGCCCGCCGGCTGTTCGACCCGATCTACCGCAACTGGTTCCGAGCCGAGTGGGAAGGCCTCGAGCACCTCCCCTCCGAGGGTGGCGCGCTGCTCGTGGCCAACCACGCCGGTGCCCTGCCGCCGGACGCTCCCGTCATCATGCACGGCATCGAGACCGAGCTGGGCCGCCCGGTGTACGGCCTGGCCGACCATCGCTTCCGGGACATGCCGGTCGTCGGCACGCTGTGGGCGCGCATGGGCGGCGTGGTGGGCCACCCCGACAATGCCGAGCGGCTCCTGCGCGACGACGGCCAGCTCGTGCTGGTGTTCCCCGAGGGCGCCAAGGGACCAGCCAAGACCTACCGAGACCGCTACCAGCTCCGGCGCTTCGGGCGCGGAGGATTCATCGAGATCGCCATGCGGGCCGGCGTCCCCATCCTCCCCGTCGCCGTCGTCGGGGCCGAGGAGGCCATGCCCTCGGTGGCCACGTTCCCGCAAGCGGCGAGGCGGCTCGGCCTGCCCTACCTGCCGCTCACCGCCAACCTCCTCGCCCTCGGGCCGGTGGGCAGCGTGGCGTGGTTCCCGGCCAAGTTCCGCCTGCGGGTCCTGCCCCCGGTGCGCTTCGACGTCCCCGCCGGCCAGCCGCGCTACTCCCGCAGCCTGGTGATGGAAGCGTCCGAGCTGGTGCGCCTCCAGATCCAGGACGCGCTCTACGAGATGCTGCGCGAGCGTCGTAGCGTCTGGTTCGGCTGATGGGTCGGCGCGTCCTCATCACCGGGCTCGCCAACTTCTGGGGTGGCCGCCTGGCCCAGGCGCTGGAGGCCGATCCGTCGGTGGACGTGATCATCGGCCTCGACGACCGAGACCCGACCGTCGCCCTGGAACGCACGGAGTTCCTGCGGTCCGACCCCAGCTACTCCATCCTGGCCCGCATCGTGCGCGCCACCCGGGTCGACACCATCCTGCACACCTTCCTCGTCGTCGACAGTGGCGCTCCCGAGGCCAAGGCCATGCACGACATCAACGTCATCGGCACCATGAACCTCTGCGCCGCCGCCGGCGCCCCGGGCACCACGGTGCGCAACGTCGTCGTGAAGTCGTCCACCGTGGCCTACGGCTCGAACCGGGAGGACCCGGCGTTCTTCGCCGAGGACACCCCGTCGTCGCACCCACCGGCCAACCGGCTCGAGCGGTCCCTCGCCGAGGTCGAGAGCTACGTGAACGACTTCGCCCTCGACCATCCCGCGAAGGCCGTCAGCGTCCTGCGCTACTGCAACGTGCTCGGGCCGGACATCGTGACGTCGCTCAGCCGCGCCCTCGACCTGCCCGCGGTTCCTTCGATCCTCGGCTTCGACCCCCGCCTCCAGTTCGTCCACGAGGAGGACGTGGTCCGGTCCCTGCGCTTCGCCATGGACCGTGGCCTCCGCGGTGCGTTCAACGTGGCCGGTGACGGCATGCTGCCCTGGAGCGAGGTCGTCGCCATCGCCGGCAAGCGGCACTGGTGGCTGCCGGCGCTCGCCACTACGGAGGTCGCCGCGATGCTGCGGGCGGCGGGTGTCGTGCACCTCACCCCCGAGCTGCTCTCCCTGCTCCGGTACGGCCGGGGCGTCGACAACCGGGCCTTCAAGGATGCCGGGTTCACCTACCTGTTCGACACCGCGGCCACGGTTGCCGATCACGTCGGCTCGCTCCGGCTGCGCAGGACGGTCGGCAGCGCCTCACCGACCTACCGGTACCAGCAAGACGTCGAGGAGTTCTTCCGCCGCTCCCCCGCCGTGGCGCGCGAGCCCGTGCCCGTGGACTAGCTCGACGCGCTCATGAGGGCGACCGGGACAGCCAGTCCGGCCGCCGAGCGGATGGTGGCGATGGAACGGCCGGGCTGCACTGCCGGCTTGGGTGGACCGACGAGGTCCGGACCGAGCCATGCGGCCGCGGCGTCGATCGACTCGACCGTGATGGCGAGGCCGAAGAACCGCGCCGGGCCGCCACGAGGGTCGGGCTCGGGGGAGCCGACGACCTCCAGGATCACCTCGCCGAGGCGAAAGAAGGCCTGGCGCACCGGCCGCCCGGATGCGTCGCCGTCGCGAGTTCGCTTCAATGCCAGCCCGAGGCCCTGCTCGACGGCCGCGACAGTGCGAGCAACGTCGGAGGTGAGCACGACGACATGGTCCACGTTGCGCGCGCCGATCGGGTGGGCGTCCGGGGCCAGCGGCGCCGGCGGCGGGTCGCCGAGCCCGCTGGCCAAGCCGTCCACGTCAGTGAGCTGGTCGTGCGGGGTGCCCGCCAGCGCCCAGCCGATCAGCCCGGTCCGATCATCGACGGGCGGCCCGATGCGTAGCCGGACCATGCCGATCTGGCACACACCGTCCTCGTCCACGGTGAAGCCGGCGCTGCGCCACAGGGCCGGATCGTCGGCGATGGTGAGCTCGGCGATCGTGGTCATGACGGGCCGACGCCATCGCCGGCGCCATCGCCTGCGCCTGCCGGCTCCATCCCGAGCTGCCAGGCCAGGAAGGCGAGCACGTCGGCCGCCTCCTCCGCCTGCTTGTGCAGCGGCTTGCCGACCCCGTGTCCGGCACGTCCCTCCTGGTGGAACAGGATCGGCCGCTCGTCCTGGCACGACGACGCCCACTGCAGCTCCGCGGCCATCTTGCGGGCGTGGTTCGGGTCGACCCGGCTGTCCCCGTCGGCCGTGGTGAAGAGCACGGCCGGGTAGCACGTCCCTTCCTCCACGTGGTGGTAGGGCGAGTAGGCGTGCAGCCAGGCCAGATCGTCGGCCACATCGGGGTCGCCGTACTCGGGGATCCACAGCCGGGCGATGAGGAACAGCGGGAACCGCACCATGTCGGTGAGGGGTACCGCGCAGTGCACCGCGCGCGCGACGTCGGGTCGCTGCGTGAGCGCCGTGGCGACGAGCAGGCCGCCGTTCGAGCCGCCCCGCAGGGCGAGGCGCTCCCGCGAGGTGCAACCCCGCTCGACCAGCGCATCCGCCGCCGCCGCGAAGTCGTCGAACACGTTCTGCTTGTTCTGCCGCATGCCGTCGGCGTGCCAGGCCTCGCCCTCCTCGGATCCGCCTCGCAAGCCCGCCACGGCATACAGCCCACCCCGCTCGCACCACGCCGCCGCGACAGGCGACCAGACCGGCGTCGACGAGATGGCGAACCCGCCGTAGCCCGTGAGGATCGTCGGCGTCGCCGCCGTGGGCACGACATCGGCGCGGTGCACGAGGAACAGCCCGACCGAAGTGCCGTCAGGAGAGCGGTAGGTGTCCTGGCTCACGACGAACTCCACCTGGTCCGGGCCCGAGGCGGCGCCGTCCCACGACTCAGGATCGCCATCGCCGACGCGGAACAACGAGGGCGGCCGCGTGAACGACTCGTGCTGGAAGAACGCGGCGCCGGTGCCGTGGTCGGCGTCGAACCCGGCGAAGGTGCCCAGCTCCGCCAGCGCGACTTCGCCGAGCGGACCGTTGTCGCCGTGGTGCACCTCCAGCACGGCCACCGACCGGTCGGTCATGAGCAGGTAGAACCGATCACCCGCCGGCACGACGGCGTCCATCACGGCCTGGCGTTCGGGCACGATCGTGTCCCAGTCGGTCGGGTCCGCCAGGGGCGCAGCGACGACCCGGCCGCGGGGCGCGTCGAGGTTCGTCACCCCGAGGAGTCGGCCACCGTCGAACGCAAAGGACGATCGGGCGTCGACCCCTTCCACGACCGTGTGCCACTCGGACCGCTCGCAGTCGTAGAGGTGGACGTCGGTGCGGCTCCAACCGACGGAGACGTGCACGACGGCATGGCGGCCGTCAGGCGACACCTCCACATCGGGCCAGGCCTCGGGCACCGGGAGGTCTCCCCACACGAGCGGGTCCTGCGCCCACGACGTGCCGAGCGCATGCTCGTAGACGGCACGCCCGTACTCGTCGCCCTCGGGGTAGCGGGTGTAGAGGAACCCCTCGCTGTCGGCCAGCCAGCCCACCGAGGCCGCCCGCGTCTCGGGGATCTCGTCGGCGAGGTGCTGGCCGGTGTCGACGTCGAGCACGCGAAGGACGCTGCGCTCGTCGCCCCCATGGGAGACGCCGTAGGCGACGAGGCGGCCGTCGTTCGACGGGTGGAACCAGTCGATGGCCGCGGTGCCGTCGGCGGCAAGGCTGCGAGGGTCGAGCAGCACCTGGGCCGTCTCGCCCGGGTGCAGCGCCGAGCGGACCACCAGGGCGTACTGCGGGGCGCCCCCGGATCGCTCGAGGGTGAACACACGGTCGCCGGCGACCCGGCACGAGCGCGACATCGCCACACCCAGGAACGCGGCGAGGCGCTCCCGCCAGACCCCTCGGTCGGGGAGGGAGTCGAGCGCCGCGCGAGTCCGTTCGTTCTGGGCCGCCACCCATGCCGCGGTGGCGGGGGCGTCACCGGCTTCGAGCCAGCGGTACGGATCGGCAACCTCGATCCCGTGGATCACGTCGACCACCGGGTCCCGGCGGGCGGGCACGGGAAGGCTCACGCGAAGGTGATCAACGCCCCATGTTGGGACGCTTGCCGTGGTTGGCCTTCGAACGGCGCATGCGCGCCTTGCGCTTCTTGGTCTTCTTCGACATAGCCCGGCGACTCTAGGCGGTCGGTTGCCGGCGAACCAGCCGCGGTCCACCCGGTAGGTTCCGGATCGGGCTCGCAGAGGGGGTAAGGCGCATGGTCGAGCACGATGTGGTGGTCCTCGGGAGCGGGTGCGCCGGGCTCACGGCTGCGCTGGCCGCGCACGACGGCGGCGCCGAGGTGGGGCTGTACGAGAAGGCCGGCCTGCTCGGCGGCACCACGGCCATCTCGGGCGGCATCGTCTGGATCCCGAACAACCCTGTGGCCGCCGCCCAGGGGGTGACCGATTCCCGCGATCACGGCCTTGCCTACCTCGACTCGCTCAGCCACGGCCTCATCGATCCCGACCTGGCGGCGGTGCTCGTGGACAACGGGCCAGAGCTCGTGCGCTGGCTGGGCGAGGCCACACCGGTCCAATTCCGGCTCGTCGCCGGCTACCCCGACTACCACCCCGAACACCCCGGCGGGCTGCCCCAAGGCGGGCGGTCGCTCGAGTGCGAGCTGTTCCCGTTCAGCGAGCTGGGCGAGTGGGCCGACCTCGTCATCACCCGCGATCCCCCCGTGCCGATGTACCTGGCCGAGACGCCGCTCGGGGGCGGCACCGGTGCCGTCGATCCGGCGGTGCTGCGCGAGCGTGCTCAGCAAGGGCTGCGGGGCATGGGCCAGGCGCTCGTCGGTTCGCTGCTCAAGGGCTGCCTCGATCGGGGCATCGAGCCGGTCCGGGGCGCCCGGGCGCTCGAGCTGATCGTGGAGGACGGCCGCGTCACCGGGGTGCGCTTCGACATGGGCGAGACCGAGCACGACGTATGCGCTCGGCGCGGTGTGATCATCGCCACCGGCGGCTTCGAGTGGGACGCCGACATGGTCCGCTCGTTCCTGCGCGGCCCGATGACGTCGCCGGCGACTCCCCCGTCGAACACGGGCGACGGCCAGCGCATGGCGATGAAGGTGGGCGCCGCGCTCGGCAACATGCGCGAGGCCTGGTGGGTGCCGGTGATCGAGACGGGCGAGGAGGTGTTCGGCGAGCCGAGGCGACACCTCGTCCTGGCCGAGCGCACCTGTCCACGCTCGATCATGGTCAACCGCCGAGGGAAGCGCTTCACCAACGAGGCGTCGAACTACAACGCCCTCGGCGGTGCCTTCCACCAGTTCGACCCGGCCCGGTTCGACTACGCCAACCTCCCCTGCTGGCTCGTGTTCGACGAGGCCTACAAGCAGCGCTACCGGGTGGCGTCGGCCCCGCCGGGAGACGAGGTCCCCACCTGGATGGTGACGGCGCCGACGCTTTCGGAGCTGGCCCGCAAGCTCGGCGCCGCGCCGGAGGGGCTCGAGGCGACGGTCTCGCAGTTCAACCAGTTCGCCCGCGAGGGCTTCGATCCGGAGTTCGGCCGGGGTGACAGCGCTTATGACACGTGGAACGGCGACCAATCCCTGCCGGGTCGGGCGGCGACGCTCGGGCCGCTCGACCAGCCGCCGTTCTATGCGGTGGAGGTGCGCAGCGGGACGCTCGGCACCAAGGGCGGGCCGCAGACCGATGCCGACGGCCGGGTGCTCGACGTCGACGGAGCGGTGATCCCAGGGCTCTTCGCGGCCGGCAACGCCATGGCCGGTGTCACCGGCATGGTGTACGGCGGCGCGGGTGGCACGATCG
>CAZTVJ010000218.1:0-7085 GCA_964616935.1 uncultured Acidimicrobiales bacterium
CGCCGTTGGGGAACTTCAAGTCCTCGGCGGCGATGGTCACGGTGCCGTCGGGGTCGATGCGGGCCAGCTTCGCCCGTGGCGGGCCGGGCTCGGCGAGAGCGCCTTCCACGCCGTGCTCGTGCAGGAAGGTGTCGAGGTCGAAGCCGAAGTTGCCCACGTAGGCCCGGCCACGGCCGTCGACCACCATGTCGTTGCAGTGGTAGGTGGCGATGTCGGACAGGTCGGCGTGGACGGCGAGGGTGCCGTCCGGCTCGCGACGCAGCACCTTGCGGTCCAGCATGGACACGATGAGCATGCGACCGTCGGGGAGCCACCCCAGGCCCGATGGCTGGCCGTCGACCTCGAACGCGGTCTCGACCTTGCCGTCGAGATCGACCGTCTTCACCGCATGGTCGTAGAAGTCGGAGAACCACAACCGGTCCTCGTGCCAGCGGGGTCCTTCCCCGAAGTACAGCCCCTCGGCCAGCACCTTCACCTCAGCCACGGCGCAACCCTCCCTCGTCACGACCGCAACCTAGCCTTGGTCGGGGTACCGTCGACCCATGTCCACTCGCACCCTCGGCCGCACCGGCATGCGCGTCACCCCGCTGTGCCTCGGCGCCATGATGTTCGGCAAGTTCGGCAACCAGGACCACGACGACTGCGTGCGCATCGTCCACCGGGCCCTCGACGCTGGCATCAACTTCATCGACACGGCCGACGTGTACTCGGCCGGTGAGAGTGAGGAGATCGTCGCCGAAGCCCTGGTCGGCGGCCGGCGCGACGACGTCATCCTCGCTACCAAGTGCCACTTCCCGGTGGCGTCGGGGCCGTTCGAAGCCAACCCCACCCCGAACACCTTCGGCAGCAGCCGGCGCCACATCGTCCGGGCGTGCGAGGACAGCCTGCGCCGCCTGCAGACCGACTGGATCGACCTGTACCAGGTTCACCGACCGGACCCCGCCACCGACGTCGACGAGACCCTCGGGGCGCTCAGCGACCTCGTGCACCAGGGCAAGATCCGCACGTTCGGCTCGTCGACGTTCCCCGCCGACCAGATCGTCGAGGCCCAGTGGGTGGCCGAGCGGCGCGGCCGGGAACGGTTCCAGTGCGAGCAGCCGCCGTACTCGATCTTCGTGCGCTGGATCGAGCGCGACCTGTTGCCGGCGGTGCAGCGCTACGGCATGGGCTCCATCGTGTGGAGCCCGCTGAACGGTGGCTGGCTGAGCGGCAAGTACCGCAAGGACAGCGAAGCGGAAACCTTCACGAGCGGACGGGCCCGGCGCATGCCCGAGCGCTTCGATCCCGCCGACCCGGTCAACCAGCGCAAGCTCGAGCTCGTCGACGAGCTGCAGGCCATGGCCGACGACCTGGGGATGCCGTTGCCCCACCTGGCTCTGGCCTGGACGTTGGAGCACCCGGCGGTCACCTCCACCATCATCGGACCCAGGACGATGGACCACCTGGAGGGCGTGCTCGGTGCCGACCAGCACCGCCTGCCCGTCGAGGTCCTCGACCGCATCGACGCTCTGGTGCCGCCGGGCACCAACGTGAACCCCAGCGAGGGTCTTTGGGAGCCGCCCCAGCTCCGCAAGGCCACGGAGCGCCGCCGGCCCCGCTGACCTAGTCGACGATGACGCTGGCGCCGTCGACGGCCCGCATGATCCAGCCCTCGGTCAACGCACCGGGCTGGGTGAGGGCCACGACGCAGCCGCCGAAGCCTGCACCCGTGAGACGTGCGCCGAACACGCCCGGCGTGGCCGACAACCGGGTCACCAACGCGTCCAGCTCGGGGGTCGACACCTCGAAGTCGTCCCGCAGGCTCGTGTGGCTCGCCACCATCAGCCGCCCGGCCGCGACCAGGTCGCCGGCCCGCAGCGCCGAGGTGAAGGCCAGCACCCGCGCGTTCTCGGTGATCACATGGCGGGCCCGAGCCTGCACGATCGGGTGGTTGATGCGACCCACGTCGTCGATGGTCGCCTGGCGGAGCGGGCCGATGATCCGCTCGGCGTTGGCGCACTGCTCGGTGCGCTCGGCGTAGGCCGAGCCGGCGAGCTGGCGCGGCAGTCCCGAGTGGACGACGACCACCGCCACGTCGTCGGGCACCTCGACCGCGGTGATGTCGAGGGAGTGGCAGTCGATCAACAGGGCGCAGCCCTCGACCCCGGCGACCGACGCCAGCTGGTCCATGATCCCGCAGGGCACCCCACTGGCCCGCTGCTCGGCCCGCTGGCACAGGCGGGCCAGCTCGAGGGGCGGTTCGTCGACGCCGAGGGCGAGTGCGACGGCCACCTCCAGGGCCGCGCTCGATGACAGCCCGCTCCCGGGCGGCACCGTGGAGCTGACGCGTCCGCTGAAGCCGACCGGCGGCTTGGCCTCGGCCACGACGCCGGCCACGTAACGGCCCCAGGCCGGCGTGACGGCGGCGGGGTCCTCGACGGTGATCGGGATCTCGACGTCATCGGGCTCCTGCTCCGACCGCAGTGCCACGACGGCACCGAAACGCTCGCCGCTCACCGTCGTCCAGCGGTCGATGGCGATGGGCAGCACGAAGCCGCCGGTGTAGTCGGTGTGGTCGCCGATCAGGTTGACGCGCCCGGGTGCCCGGGCCTCGACGGCCACCTCAGGCAAGCCCGAGCGCCCCGGCGAAGCGCTCCGTCGCCTCAGCGTCGAACGGAGCTCGCAGCGCCAGGTTCACCTGGTCGACGCCCGCCTCGACGTACTGACCGATGCGCTCGACCACCTCGTCGTCGGACCCGCTCAGCACGCCCGGCCGCACGTAGTTGGCGAGGCCACCGAACTGCTGCTGCAGGCTGTCCTCGGTCCAGGCCAGGCCGACGTTCACGGCCGTGCGGATGGCTGCGGGATCGCGCCCGACGGAGGCGCAATGCTCGTGAAGGACGTCGCGCTTGCGGGCGAAGGTGGCCGGATCCACGAACGGGATGTTCCAGCCGTCGGCCCACTGAGCGGCGATGCGCAACGTGCGCTTCTCACCGCCGCCGCCCACCCAGATGGGCAGCTCGGCCTGCACAGGCTTGGGCTCGCAGCGGGCGTCGGTGAGCCGGAAGTACGTGCCCTGGAAGTTCGTCACCTCGTCGCGCAGCAGCCCCCGGACGCACTGGATGGCCTCCTCCAGCTGGTCCATCCGCACCTTCACCGGGGGGAAGGGGATGCCGTAGGCGGCGTACTCGATCTCGCTCCAACCCGCGCCAAGGCCGAGGTCGGCCCGGCCACCGGACAGCTGGTCGATGGTGCAGATGGCGTTGGCCAGCACTGCCGGGTGGCGGTACCCCACGGAATAGACGAGCGAGCCGCACCGCACCCGGCTGGTGTCGCACGCCAGCGCCGCGTGGGTGGCGACGGCCTCCAGGCAGACCGGATCGTCGCCGAGCGTGGCGGAGTAGAAGTGGTCCCAGATCGAGATCCACTCGAAGCCGAGCGCCTCGATCTGGTGCCACAACGTGCGCAGGGTGGCGGTGTCGGTGTTCTGCAGGCCGGCATGCACGCCGAAGACGGTCATGGGGCCGGACTGTACGTGGTGGGCGGTTGGCTCAGCCGTGGTGGCGCCCGGCAGACTGCGCACCATGCCTCGCGCCAACGCCAACGGGATCGAGCTGGAGTACGACACCTTCGGCGATCCCACCGACCCCGCCCTCCTCCTCGTCATGGGCTTCACCTCCCAGATGACCGCCTGGGACGAGGCCTTCTGCAAGCTCCTCGCCGACCAGGGCCTGTTCGTCATCCGGTTCGACAACCGTGATGCCGGCCTTTCGACCAGGTTCGACGGTGTCACGGTCGACCTGCCCGCTCTGATGCAGGCGTACTTCGCAGGGGAGCCCCTGGAAGGTGTGCCCTACACGCTGTCGGACATGGCGGCCGACTCCGTCGGCCTGCTCGACCACCTCGCCATCGACCAGGCCCACATCCTCGGCGCATCCATGGGGGGGATGATCGTCCAAACGATCGCGATCGAGCATCCTGGGCGGGTCCGGTCGCTGACGTCGATCATGTCCACGACGGGCGAGTTCGACGTCGGCCAGCCGACACCGGAGGCCATGACCGCGCTCTTCGCTCCGCCGGCGACGGACAAGGCCGGCTACGTCGAGCAGGGGGCGGAGGCCGCAAAGGTGTACTGCAGCAAGCGGTACTTCGACGCCGACAGGATTGCAGACCTGCTGTCGGCCGGCTACGACCGCGCCTTCTACCCCGAGGGCTACCCACGCCAGCTGGCCGCCATCGGTGCCTCGGGTAGCCGAGCGGATGGGCTCCGGGTGCTCGACGTGCCCACCCTCGTCATCCACGGCCGCGACGACACGCTCATCGCCCCGTCGGGCGGCGAGCGCACCGCCGAGCTGGTGCCGGGCTCGAAGCTGCTCCAGCTGCACGACATGGGTCACGACCTGCCCGAGCCGCTCTGGCCGTTCCTCGTCGGCACCATCTCAGCGCATGTGAGCACCGCCTGACACTGCCCGCCCGCATCTGACGCGAGTTGACCCCCGTTCTGCGGGCCAACTCGCGTCAGATCGCTACGCTCGACCTCGTGTCGCCGGATCACTGAGGGAGGACCCACATGGCCGGACCGCTCAGCGGGTATCGCATCATCGAGGTAGCCGGCATCGGTCCAGGGCCGTTCGGCGCCATGATGCTGGCCGACATGGGGGCCGACGTCGTGCGCGTCGACCGGGCCCAGAACGTGCGTGGCGAGATCCCGAGCACGCCCTCGTGGGACGTGTTGAACCGGGGCCGGCGCTCCATCGCCATCGATCTGAAGAACCCCGATGGTGTCGAGGCCTTGCTCCGCCTCATCGAGGGTGCCGACGCCATCATCGAGGGCTTCCGCCCCGGTGTGATGGAGCGCCTCGGTGTCGGCCCGGACGTCTGCCTGGCTCGCAACCCGAAGCTCGTCTTCGGCCGGATGACGGGGTGGGGCCAGGACGGGCCGTACGCACCGTGGTCCGGTCATGACATCAACTACATCGCGCTGGCTGGCGCCCTGGCCCACTTCGGCCGGGCCGGTGAGCCGCCGACGCCACCGCTCAACATGGTCGGCGACTTCGGGGGCGGCGGCATGCTGCTGGCCTTCGGTGTGGTGTGCGGGCTCCTGGAGGCGTCCAAGAGCGGCCGCGGCCAGGTGATCGACGCCGCCATGGTCGACGGATCCGCTGTGCTCATGGCCATGTTCCACGCCTTCCGTGGCATGGGCATGTTCGACGAGGACCGCCGCGGGACGAACCTGCTCGACACCGGTGCCCACTTCTACGACGTCTACCGCTGCTCGGACGGCAAGTACATCTCGGTCGGCTCCATCGAGCCGCAGTTCTACGCCGAGCTGCTCCGACTGACGGGATTGCAGGAGGACCCTGAGTTCGCCCAGCAGATGGACAAGGCGCTCTGGCCGGTCCTGAAGGGCCGCCTGGAGCGGATCTTCCACACCAAGACGCGCAACGAGTGGTGTGCCGTCATGGAGCACACCGACGTGTGCTTCGCGCCGGTGCTCACGATGAGCGAGGCCGTCGAGCATCCCCACAACAAGGAGCGGGCGACGTTCGTCGAGGTGGCCGGTGTCGTGCAGCCGGCACCGGCGCCGCGCTTCAGCCGCACCGAGGTCGCCATCCAGCGCCCGCCCGCCCACCCGGGCCAGCACACCCGAGAGGTCCTGGCCGACTGGGGTGTGGCCGACGCCGACGTCGACAAGCTGTTCGAGACCGGCGCGGTCAAGTAACCGTGGTCAGATGACCAGCGTGGCCACCCTCGTCTGCTTTCACGCCCATCCCGACGACGAATCGCTCTCGACCGGCGGCACCATCGCGCGGGCCGCGGCCGCCGGAAATCGCGTCGTGCTCGTCGTCGCGACGAACGGCGACCATGGCGAGGTGCCCGACGACCTCGCACCCGGTGAGAACCTGGTCGATCGCCGTCGGGCCGAGACCGAGCGGTCGGCGGCAGCGCTGGGCATCGCCGCCATCGAGTGGCTCGGCTACAAGGACTCCGGGATGACGGGCTGGGAGCAGAACGCCGACGCCGAGTCGTTCGTCCAGGCACCCCTCGATGAGGCGGCGCAGCGCCTGGCCGCCATCCTGCGCGACGAGCAGGCCGCCGTGCTCACCACCTACGACTGGCACGGCAACTACGGCCACCCGGACCACATCAAGGTCCACACCGTCGGACACCGCGCTGCGGAGCTGGCCGGCACACCTGTGGTCTACGAAGCCACGGTCAATCGTGACGCCTTCGAGCGCTTCATCGCCGCGGCTCGCGAGCGGGGCGAGGCCCCGGACTTCGACGAGGAGAGGATGACCGACGACGGTGTGCCCCTGGGCATGCCCGAAGCCGAGCTCACGACTGCCGTTGATGTGCGGCCCTTTCTCGGGGCCAAGCGCGCCTCCATGGTGGCCCACGCCAGCCAGATCACCGACACGGGTTTCTTCCTGTCCATGCCGCCCGAGGTGTTCGACGAGGTGTTCGGCACCGAGTGGTTCATCCGCCGGGGCGCGCCGGCCGGCATCCACGAGGACTGGTTGGCGGGCCTGTCGTGAGCCGTCCGTGGCCCGGCTGATCCTCGTCCGCCACGGGCGGGCGGCGAGTGGCTGGGAGGAGCAGGACCCGGGCCTCGACGAGGTCGGCAGGGCCCAGGCCGAGGTGATGGCTGCCATCGTGGCCCCGCTCGGCCAGCTGCCGCTGCTCTGCAGCCCGCTCCGGCGGTGCCGCGAAACGGCGGCACCCCTCGCAGCGGCCTGGGGGATCGACGCCGAGATCGACCCTGCCGTGACCGAGCTGCCTTCACCGCAGGGCGTCCCGACGTCACAGCGGGCGGCCTGGCTGCGCGGCGTCATGGGCGGCACGTGGGCCGACCTGGACGACCCGTTCCGACTCTTCCGAGCCGGCGTGCTCGCTCGCCTCGCCTCCGTCGAGGTGGACACCGTCGTCGTGAGCCACTTCATCGCCATCAACGCCGCCGTCGGGGCGTGCCTCGCCGACGACCGACTCGTCGTGCTCAGCCTCGACAACTGCAGCCGCACGATCATCGACAACGCCAACGGCCGGTTCACCCTCGTCGAGGGCGGCGGCGAAGCCGACACGCTCATCCGCTGACCAGCCCGACCCGT
>CAZTVJ010000219.1:0-2496 GCA_964616935.1 uncultured Acidimicrobiales bacterium
AAGCGGGCGGCGATCGCCGCCCTCGCCGCGCTGGGCGTCGGACTGCTCGCAGCGTGCTCGTCGGGCGAATCGTCCACCACAACCCTGCCCGCCTCCACCGCTCCGGTGTCGCCGAGCACCGGCCCGGCATCGACGACCACCGTCGTCGTGACCCTGCCGATCCCAGGCGTCTCGACCTTGCCCGTCGCGACCTTGCCCGTCACGCCACCCACCGCGGCGCCCGCTACGAGTGCGCCACCGGCGGTCACGACGACGGCCGCGGGGCCGAGCTGCGACGGCGGCACGCTCTTCGCCGTGCTCCAGGCCACGACGGAGCTGCCCGGGGGCACCGGCGCCGAAGCGCCTTTGTGCGCCGAGAGATGGGCCACGATGGTCATCGGAGCTCCGAACCGGGAACGTGCCCTGGCCGTGTTCACCTTCGAGGGCGCACCCGTGTGGCGCCTCGCCAACCTCGGCACCGACCAGGCATGCAGTGGCGCCGCCGTGCCGCCGCCGCTCTACGACGCCCTCGGTTGCGCCCAGTGGGAGACCGAGTGACTGCGCGTTCAAGCCAGGTTGGACGACCTCGGGTACACGTCGGCTGGATCGGTGAGCACGTTGACGAGGTAGGGCACACCTGAGGCGAAGGCGCGGTCGAGCGCCGGGCCCACCTCGTCGGGCGCGGTGACCGTCTCACCGGCGCCGCCCAGGGCCCGCACGACCTCGTCGTACCGGCAACCCGGCTGCAGATCGCAGGCCACGTCCCAGCCGTAGACCGCTTGCATGGGGTGCTTCTCGAGGCCCCACATGCCGTTGTTGCCGACGATCATCACGACGGGCAGGCCGTGGCGCACCAGCGAGTCGGCATCCATCAGGCTGAAGCCGGCGGCACCGTCGCCGAGCAGCGCCACCACCTGCGAGTCCGGCCGGGCGACCCGGGCAGCGATCGCGTAGCCCGGGCCGTTGCCCAGGCAACCGTACGGTCCGGTGTCGAGCCAGCAGCCAGGTGTGGACACCTCCACGTACTTGCCCGCGTAGCTGGCGAAGTCGCCACCGTCGCACACGACCACCGCATCTCGCTCGAGTCGCTTGGCCAGCTCGCCGTAGACCCGCGTGGGCTTGATGGGATCCGCATCGGCACCCAGCAGGGCGGCGTCGCCGGCGGCGGCGGCGATCTCCGCGGTTCGCACCCGAGCGATCCAGGGCTCATGGTCGGACCGCTCGCCTGCGTGGTTCGCAAGCCCCGCAAGGATGGTGCTCATGTCGCCGGCAGCGGTGGGTATGTCGACGTGGCCCGCGCGACCCTCGTCCGCGTCGACCACGTGGGCCACGGCGGCCGAGCCGAACCGGCCGAACCCGAGCCGGAAGTCGAGCGGCGTGCCGATGACGACAACCAGGTCGGCGTCGGTCTTCAGCAGGCCCCGCGTGCGGGTGAAGGCCAGCTCGTGGTCGGCGGGCAGGCAACCCCGGCCCAGCCCGTTGAACCAGCACGGCACGCGGAGGTGCTCCACGGCCGCCCGCAGCTGGGCCCACGCGCCGTTCCAGTAGACATCGCTGCCCACGATGAACGCCGGTCGATGGGCCGTGGCGACGAGCCGGGCGATCGCCGCCACCTCGCCGGGATCAGGATCGGTGGCCCGGATCTCGACCGGGTCGGGCAGCTCGGCTTCGGCCGGGCCGAACACGTCGAGCGGGAAGTCGAGGAACACCGGACCCCGATGAGGCGTCGCCGCAATCGCAGCCGCTTCGTGGACCTGCTTGGCCGCCAGCTCCGCGCTGAACACCGTGCCGGCGGACTTCGTGATGGAGGCCACGATCGGCACGTGGTCGAGCTCTTGCAACGAGCCCGAGCCCCAGCGCCGTTGCGGGGCCCGCCCACCGAGCACCACCAGGGGCGAGCCGTTGAAGTGAGCGCTGGTGATGGCTGAGATGCCGTTCGTGACGCCCGGCCCTGCGGTCAGCACTGCCAGGCCCGGCGTGCGAGTGAGCTTCGCATACGCCTCGGCGGCGAAGGTGGCCGTCTGTTCGTGGCGCGTGTCGACCACCCGGACACCCTGGTTGCGGGCGGCCTCGTAGAGGGGCCACACGTGGCCGCCGTTCAAGGTGAACATCACATCGACCCCGAAGGGTCGCAGGGCGGCGAGGGCCTGCTCGCCAGCATGTCCGGTGATCCGCTGCGTCATGTCCAGAGCCTCGCACGCCAGCGCTGAGCAAGGCGGCGGCGAGGGAAGCGGCGGCGAGGGAAGCGCAGCGACGAGCCGCACGCGGCGCGAGGAGGAAGCGCAGCGGACGACGAACCCGCCAATCAACAGGGAAGCGCCAGCGACGAGGCGCAGCAGAGCGAGACGAAAGCAAAGCGGACGTCGAGCGAGGTCAATAGATGAGATAGCCGCCGTCGATCACGAACGTGTCACCGGTGTGGTACGCCGACGCGTCGCTGGCGAGGTACACCGCGACACCGCCGAAGTCTCCCGGCTGACCCCAGCGGCGAAGCGGCACCCGCGGGAGCACCCGCTC